>JAVBKE010000209.1:0-11735 GCA_031554185.1 Caryophanales bacterium | reverse complement strand
CCTCTTGATTCTACGACAAGGCACTGTACTATTTTCTTTTGCTTCTCTTCTTTTTGCAAGACTAAATGCAACATTTTGTTTTGTCACACTAAACGCAACCTCCACTCATCTTGTCCGTTGCATTTACTTTGTCTTCTCACGGAAAAATTTTGACACATATGATAATTTGATGAGGATTGACAATTACGCAATAAATGTATATAATTCTATCAAATTAATTATTATAGATTATCTAGATAGTTAGAAGCTCTTGATTGGGGAGAATACAGATGAAAAGATTTTTAAATATGTATACATTACTTTTAATAATTTCTTTTACTCTGGCTTTTACAATAGATGATTTTTGGATTGGTTTAGTAATTGTCCTTGGACTTTATGGGCTCTATGAGGTCTATCAATCAGCCAAGAACAAATCTTAGTTTTTAGCACCTGCGCTAACTCTATAGCCCAGACTCTGTCTAACCTTACTTTTGAACGCTGGAAAGAAATATTTAAAGTTCGGCTGCTGACAGGTGCGATGGTTGGCTGCCGACTCACAAGATTAGATGATGATCACGTTAAACTGTAGACGAATGTGTCTGCAGTCTCTTTGTTATGCACCTGTTTCTCTATTCAAAAGAATTGTCTACAACTTGAAAAATTTTCTCGTGTAAACAAATGAGTAAAACATTGCTGGACATCATAAAATAATAAAAATATATTGTTTTACGATAAATTATATGTTAAACTCAAATGAAAATTAAAGTGAGGTGCATTTTTTTGAAACGAGGGACAACAATATTTCTTAAAGTAACACTTGTTTTGCTGGCCATTCCATTTCTGGTTTTGGGCTACTTTCTCCCATCGATCATGAATGAAATTGTCGATTACTGGCCGAAAATTGATTACTTACACTATCCCGCATTATTAGGGGCTTATGGCGCAATTGCCGCCTATTTTGCAGCATTGTTTCAGTCATTCAAGTTGTTAGATTATATCGAAAAGGATATTGCATTCTCAGATTTATCAGTGCTTGCATTGAAGCGGATCAAACATTGCGCAGTCGTGATTGCTGCTCTGTTTACGCTCGAGATGCCAATGCTCTATTATATGGGAGAGACGGATGATGCACCTGGTGTCATTTTATTTGGCTTAGTGATTGTATTTGCTTCTATTGTAATTGCAGTCTTCGCTGCTGTTCTGCAAGGACTATTGAAAAATGCAATCGATATCAAATCTGAAAATGATTTAACGGTTTGAGGTGAATGAGATGACAATTATAATTAATATTGACGTGATGTTAGCAAAACGAAAAATGAGTGTGACTGAGTTGTCAGAACGAGTAGGAATTACGATGGCGAACCTTTCGATATTGAAGAATGGAAAAGCAAAGGCGATTCGTCTATCTACATTGGAAGCCGTATGTGAAGCGCTAGATTGCCAGCCTGGAGACATTTTGGAGTACAAAAAGGATGAAGAAAAATAGGTAAAATTATACGCTCCCTGATTCGAAGCTTAATGCTACGCAAAAACAGGAGCGTATTATAATGCTATTTCCACCAAAAACTTGTTAAGTTGTCTGCGGTGCCAATCAAAACTGATTCGCCAATTCTTGGTGTGAAAATCTGAACCCCTTTTTCCTGACTGGCTTTGACTGCTCTCTCAACAGGATCTGTCCAGCTATGAAACGAGAGGGTAAATGCACCCCAGTGAATTGGAATCATCTTCTTCCCCTGCAAGTCGACATGTGCCTGAACAGATTGCTCAGGTAACATATGAATCGAAGCCCAGCGCTCATCATATTGGCCGCATTCCATTAAGGTAAGATCAAATGGGCCATACTTCGTGCCGATGTCACGAAAATGAGTACCATAACCACCGTCGCCGCTAAAGAAAATCCGATGTGTGTCATTCATGATCACCCAAGAACACCACAAAGTTGAATCTCGATCATGAATATTCCGTCCTGAGAAGTGTCTAGCCGGCGTTGCGGCTAAGGTGACCCCTTCAAAAGTAATCGTATCCCACCAATCAAGCTCTGTGATCCGATCACTACTGACACCCCAACGCTCTAAATGGTTTCCAACACCCAGTGGGACGAAAAACTGTTTTACCTTATCTTTCAGTTTAACAATTGTATTGTAATCCAGATGATCATAGTGATCATGTGACAAAATCACTGCATCTACAACTGAGAGGCTAGCGAGGTCGAAAGGAATCTCACCGCTATATCGCTTATTCATTCCCATTATCGGAAATGGGGAAGGCGTGTTGCCAAGCATTGGATCAAGTAAAAACACCTTGCCATCCAATTCAACAATCGATGAAGAATGTCCAAGCCAAGTCACATGTGCCGAATTCTTTCCTAGCACCTCTGTATCGACCGACACCATTGGCATTTTCAACTTCGGTCTTCGCTCTGGGTTGCCTTTGATAAAATCTCTTAACATTGAGAGCATATTCTGTGCCATTTTATCCTCATTTGCCGCCTTGTTGACAAATTTTCCATTGTGAAAGTTTGCCGATTGCATAAACTTCTTTCGTTGTGCTTTAGATAATTTCCGGCCGAAATTTGGATATGTATTGATAAAAACAATCGCAAATGCGATTAAAATGATGATTAAAATAATAGCTAGCTTCATTACTTCCCCTTATGTACAGTAGACTTCAAACAAAACAGTAAGATTTGTGCTGATCTTTTATTATAATCGAAGTATCTGATTTTTGCTTGTTTTTTCATCAATCGCTCAGGTTATAGTGAATACACTACTCCAAGAAATCCCGTCGTCTCATTTTTTCTAACTCATTTTGTTCTTTAGTGATAACGGATTTTCTACCATCAGCCCACAGCACCAAAAGTAATAGCGTCCGTAAAGTAGTCGACACGACAAATCTCCAATTTAGTTCTACGTCACCTTGAAATAAATCAATCAATCTTGATGAAAGAAAAACAAACGGGATGATTGCACCAAGAAACCAGTGTTTAATGTGACTGACGGCAATTTGAGCAATAATAATTCCAATCCAAATGAATAAATGAACCATGCTACTTCATCTCCTTTTTTTCATGCTGGTAACAAGCAATAATTTGTTTAGCAACATCAATATCTACTTTTGAGTCGATGGCCAAGTTTTTTACAAACATAACAAAGGGTTCCTGTTCCTCTTGGCTTTGCAGTTCAATCTTCTGAATTAGCTTATCTAAACGTAAACGAACAGTAGGGTAGGATACCTTATATAAAGTAGCAATTTCCTTTAAAGAACCAGAAGCGAGCACAAAATTCTTCATAAAGGCAAAATCTTCTTCTGACAACGCCTGCAACCATTGTGGTAAATTCCGATCCATTACAGCACCTTCTTTAGTTAAATTTTAAGTTAATTTTAAATATATTATTAACATTATTTATTATAACATTAATTTTATTAAATATAAAGTCTTTGTAGTTAAATTAAAAATTTGCCATTAGAATGAACTAATGACAAGTTTGCAGACTAAGCGTATTATCATCTTTTAAAAGATGATTGTAACCAAGTGGGCGATTTCAAGAGAAATGGTGCCTAAGGACTTGAAACATTGAAAATCGATTGGATTGAAGTTGGTGATGGTGAAAGCCTCAAAAAGCTTGAGGGAGAAAGTGCTGTCGAGTGGTCAATTAAAAATAGCAAAAATCTTTAGTGGTTACAACTCGGTGTGTTGACTCTATGAACTAGAGGAGCTGGCATACGGATAGTCTGAAATAAAATTAGGCATATTTACTGATTTAGAAGTCAAGTAAATATGCCTTTTAAAATGTACTAAATTTTCTCACCAATCTCTAAATGTAAATACTGTATCAAAATCGCAATCAAGTAGATTTGCGATTTCTCGAATTTCTTTTTCGCTAAAATTATCCCGATTTAGTTTATTTGTGAGGTTCTGCCTAGATGTACCTATTTTTTTTTGCTAATTCACTAATGGACGAGTTTCTGCGACCAAGAATTACTCTAATTTTTTCACTTGCTGATAAAGGCATTTTATCACTCCATACGGAACTGATTTGTGTTGGTTATATGAAAAAGGCATTCATATAGGTTTTTATGATTTGATGGCAGATAAAGAAACCACAATTGATACAATATTAAAAAACATGAATAGGAGTCCATAAAACGAAACCCACAATGACAATATTAGTCATTGTGGGTTTTGTTTTGCACTATTCATTATTGTCACGCTGTGCTTTATCTTGCAAAGTCCAACTGATGGCATGGTTCATTTTTGCTTCATCAATTGTAGCTTCTGCAAGGTTTGATCCTGCTATATATCATTCAGACTGCTCGACTCGTTTCCAAAAGGGATAGTGCTCTTCACTATGTCTAGTAAATCCTTTGCAATCGTGGCAAGCCCATCTAAAAAAGGTCAATTACTTGCACAAATCAACTTACAAATCTTTTTACTCATCGCAATAATCGTTAGAATTGGTGGATTCCCTAAAGAGTTTGGAAATAGCGTAGCATCAGCTACATAGAGATTTTCCGGCAAGCGATCGTTGTGCATCGTCTCTGCTTCAGCACTAGTCAGTGGCAACATCCCACCAGGATGACCAGCGTTATAAGTGCCAAGGTATAGATCCTTTTCATCAATGCCAAACCGTTTAAATATCTCAGTACATGTTTTCACGCCATCCTGCAATCTTTCCTTATCCACAGCAGAAAGGGAATTCTTAATTGTTTTGCCTTCAATCGTCCCACTCGTTGTATCAGCTAATTTAATCATAAGCACCAATGTATCTGATGCTGGATGGCGCCAGTTTTTATTGAAGTAAAAGCTAAGAAAATCAAAGTAAGGTGAGATAATATAGTGTTCTCTTTGCACAGCAAAAGGCATTGTCATTTCTTTGTTTTGCAAACTGCCTTTATGTTCAGCGGCAACGCATAATACAGGGTCAACAAATAGATTAGGTTCACATTTAATTTGAGCGTTTTCTAATAGCGTTGGCGTAGAAAAGCCACCAGCTGCAAGAATCACAAGATCTGCAGGGTAGAACACTGTCCTGAGGCCTTTCTTTGCACGCACACCAGTAACGATGCCTTTTTCAATGACAATCTCCTTTACTTCACAACCAGTGATCAAATCAGCACCATTTTCAATCGCCTGATCGAGGTACTGGCGACAGTCCCATTTCACCTCATAATCACAGCCAAGAATACATTGTCCGCAATTATAGCAGCGTTCATAATCTCCAAGCTTAGGGATTGGTTGTGGATTCAAATCCATGTCTTCGCAAATCTCAAATAATCGATTTGTTGTTTTGCGCCACTTCATCCGATGATTATCTGTAATCGGGATCTCTTGATAAATCTCCTCAAACTCAGCATCTAAGTCAATTCCAAGTGCCTTCAAGTCCTGATCCATTCGTAACGCATTACCGGCTGAAATCGTCGTAGTACCACCAACGCCTTTGCCGCTCACCATAACCATATTTTCAGCCGTCTTTTGGATTTTCATCGCCGGAAACAATAACTGGATCTCCCGTTCATCGAAGAAGAGACCAGTTTTCTTTAATTTATCGACAGTGGACAAGCTCAGTGAAAACGGCTTAAATGCCTTCCCCGCCTCCAAAATCGTCACATTATACGTTCCTTGTAGCTCCTTTGCAGCAGTAGCGCCACCTGCACCACTACCTATTACAATTGCCTTCTTCATCGACTTAATACCCCTTTGCAACACTGATATCCTTCAGTGATTCTTTGTGTGAAAATTAAATTGCTGCCACCAGCCAGCCCTGCGGCAACACCGCTGTCCAGCGCCGCAATTAGCTGGCAGACTTCCTTTGTATAATACTGGTGAAAAAAGCACCGCTGCACGCAGACATGGCCAGTTTCATCGCAGTGAAAATCAATACCGATTACCTGATAAATTACTTGTAATGTTGCCATTGCCTCGTCCCAAGTTTTGACGCCAATCAATTTCCGCAAAGCTTGTCCCCAGTGAAACGAATTCTGAAATAATTGTTCGCTCACCTCATCAAGTGGACGTTCACTCTGCAAATAATAATCCGCCTGTTCTCTAGTAAACAAAGCATATGCTGTCAGCATTTCCTCAAAGCTTACTCCTTTCAAAGATGGTGCTGCTGATCCAAATGCATCAGCTGTAAGTAAAAACAACTCGCGTAACTTTCTTCTTTTAATAAACTGTGGCAAATAAAATTGAATGATTTTTAATCTCATCTTGCCTTCACCTGCCCCTCGTAACCTCAGTGACTTCGTCTAAATAGTCGCTGATTTCTTTTCATCAGAATCAGCACAGACAATCCAATCAGACCATCAACGAGGAAATTAGCTAGAAAAATGAAATAATGTTCCTGACTGATCAATAAGAAAAGCGAGAGAAGAGAGGAAGCGATTTTCGCATTGGTCAATAGAAACGGATAAATTCGTTCTCTGGGTTTTCTGCACATCTGAAATGCCAACAACGTGACTAAATACATATAAGCCACTGCAAGAATCAGATAAAAATTCATACCGTGAAGCGGTGCTTCCGGAAAGCCCAATCCACTCGAAAAATCATTAAAAAATGTCAATACGGTGTTCGGTATCAGCAAAAAGGTGAGCCCGACAACTGCAAACACTATGCCGAGCCCAAAACTATACAATCGGTAGAATGTCATCCTGGCACCCGCTTCTTCATTTGTTTTTGATGCAGTCGTGTGAAACTAGACAGTGGACTAAACTGAACCTCTTGCATGAGCGCTACTGAATCAATTTTTTTCAATGGCACTTCACCGTGATAATACTTTTTCAACAACTCATAATTGTGGTTAATGAAACAATTGCTCTCCGAAGGGAAATGCTGTTTCATCTCCGCAAAAATTGTTTCAACAGAATTATCGTGAATATTTCCAAATGTCATTGGTACAAACACACAAGGGCTCACTTCACCAAAAGCATCAATGTAAAGCATCTTGTTCCCGGCATAACAGCCGAAATGTTCACCGCCCTCAAAATGTCCCAAAAAATTAACTGTGATCCTACGCTTTTTGTTATAGCGATCCTGCAACTGCAAGAGGCGTAACCTTTCCGCCTCAGTAATCACAAACTTCGCATGCCAAAAAGGCTCACTAGTCGGTTTCGCCTCACTGAGCCAAGCCTCATGAACCCCAAGCCCAATCAGAAATTCCAAAAATGCCTCAATTTGCTGATCTTCCAGCATATCACGCGTCATCACAGAGGAAACACTGACATGAACCCCGATTCTTTTAAAAATAGCAATTGCCTGCATCACGGCTTGGTAAGCGCCCTCATAACCACGAATCTGATCATGAATTACTTCTTCAGCATGATCCAAACTAATCGAAACATAGCGCAAACCAGCATGCTTCAAATCCTGAGCAAGCGCTTCCGAAAGTCCAACCCCGGTCGTGAATAACTTCAAGGTAAAATCATCACCAGCACTGGCAACAATCTCAACAATATCCTTATTCAGAAGCGGCTCACCACCAGTAAACCCAAGCCAGAAAACACCCATTCGTTTTAGTTTTTGAATTTGCTGCTTAATTTGTGCCGTAGACAATACCTTGCCACTGCGATCCTTATTATAACAATAAGAACAATGCTGAGGACAAGCATTTGTGATCGCAATTTGTGCATGAGAAGGGCCTTCTGTCATCCCCAGCAAATGCTCATCAATAAACCGAGTAAACGCCTTACTATTGATAGCTGGCAAATGGGAGTGGAGAATGAGGTTCCCGTCTACATCAAGCAACTGAAACTTGCCCAAGTACTTGGTCATGAACCAATTAATCGAAGGACTCGCCGTAAGCAACTGCTTATTCGCCACAAGCGACTTGACCAGTGTAAGATTATTCTTGAAAGACGTCATAATGATCACTCCTTTAACAAAAAATACATATTGACAATATTATCAAATTAAGATGACCTCTCCATGACTTAAGAAAGACCACATGCTTTTTTTGGAAAAAATGATCCTTTCTGGCGCTCCTGAAGAAATGCCCAGGTAGGAGATAGTTTTCAGTCTGCAAAATAAAAAGAACCACTCAACTTGTCGTTCAGTAGTTCGAATTATTAGTAAGACTTTATTTTAACAAACTGTTATCAGTATTGAATTGATATTTAGGAGAATGCCTCAAAATCGTAGCAATCTTTGCAATGATTTGTTCCACGCTTTCATCATCGCCTATTAGATCATAGTCACTAATATTTAAACGAAGGACCGGGCAGACAGTAAACCCATCGATCCAATCTTGATAGCGGGCATTCATCTCTTCCCAATAGGCTGATGGTGTCTGCTTCTCCATCTCGCGCCCGCGATCTTGAATACGATGAATAACATCAGGAAAACTACCCTCAAGATATATCAATAAATCTGGTGCTGGGAAATAAGGAGACATAACCATCGCATTAAATAAACTCGAATAAGTCTGATAATCAGTTTCATTCATCGTACCATTATCATAATGCATCTTCGCAAAAATACCAGTGTCCTCATAAACAGAACGGTCTTGCACAAAGCCGCCACCATATTCGAAGATTTTCTTTTGCTCCTTAAATCTTTCTGCCAAAAAATAAATTTGCAAGTGAAAAGACCATCGTGCAAAATCTTGATAGAAATCCGAAAGATAAGGGTTATTGTCGACTTTCTCTAGCGACTTCCGAAACCCTAATGCATTTGAAAGTACATTTGTCATAGTTGATTTGCCAACACCAACAGTCCCAGCAACTGATATGACAGCATTGTTCGGTATAGAATATTTCTTAGCTAAATTCACGGGTAGCTTTCTCCTTATACAAAATCTGATCTAGTGTACTAAATATGTTCCTTAAATCCTGTGGTTTGCCTACAAAATCAACTTGGTTACCATCAATTCTGAGTACAGGAATCTCGGGATGTTCCAATTCAAACTTTCTTATATAATCTTCATAATCAGCATTAATCTGCTGTAGATACTGCTCCTCAATTAACGTTTCAAAAGCGCGACCACGCCTGGAAATGCGTTGTTGTAACGTACCCAGGCTAGCGGATAAATAAATGACCACATTCGGCTGAATCATATTCTCTGTCAGAATCTGATAAATTTTCACGTACTTTTCATGCTGGCTTGCACTTAAAGTTCTGCTTGCGAAAATTAAATTCTTCATTATATGATAATCCGCTACGACGGGTTTGGATTTGCTTAAACAAGCATCTTGAATATCCTCTAATTGCTTAAAACGATTACAAAGGAAAAACATCTCTGTTTGAAAACTCCACCCAGTAATATCCTCATAAAAATGACTCAAAAACGGATTTTCATCGACAATTTCCTTTAGTAGTTTAAATTGATAATGCGCTGAGATTGCCTGAGCTAAACTTGTTTTGCCGACACCAATTGGCCCCTCGACTGCAATAAATGGTGTTTGAATCATTGGCCAGACCTCCTAACGCACAAAATCTGATTCAGATTGGGAATAATAAAGATACCACCCTTCCGCTTCCATGAGAGAGGTATCTAACAAAAAACAAAATATATTTGCAGGTTCTGCTGCCTTTATTTCGTCAGGTTAATCACGCTCTAAGATCCGTAGAGTTTGCAATGATTGTTGCATGGGAGCGTGTCTGGCTGAAGTATACCTCTGAAATCCATACAAACACAGTGGCGGTACCGCACAGGAGTTCATCTGTTTGCACACCTATACTTCCAGTTAGTGAAGCATTTTAACTGCTGCCATTATAAACTAGTTATTCGTAAAAGTAAAAAATAAAATATTTCCTAGTTTGTCAGGGTTTCTGAACTGCGAATTGGAAGTGGGGATCATCTACACCAACTTCGCTAATGGTCACTTTTATCCTCCGAGACGGCAGACCGATCAAGTATCCTTAGGAAACTCAAACCAAAACGTACTGCCCTTACCAATATCACTGATGATACCGAAATCAATTTCATGTTGAACAAGAATGTTCTTCACAATAGACAAACCAATTCCATTACTGACAACAGAGCGTTTGTGCGTCTTTGCTTTGTAATAACGATCCCAAATTAATTCAAGTTCTTCCTTTGGTATTCCCTTACCAGAATCGATTACCTCAAAGCGAATATGATCATCAAGATCAATCAAATTCACCTGAACTAAGCGGTCTTCGCCGACATAATTAATTGCATTTCCAATCAAATTATAAAGTACTCGCTCCATCTTAGCAGGGTCAGCAGAAACAATCAGATGAGGTGCTACATCGACATGAATCTTGATCTTCTCCTGCAAAACTAACGCTGTAAAACGCTCATTAATATTATGGATAGTCTCACTCAAATTGATTGGTTGCAAGTGGATCTCATCGTTATCAGTCTGCATCTTCGAGAGCTCAAGAATATCGTTGACAAGTGCCGAGAGTCGATCAGCTTCCTGAATAATTACCTTGATATTTTTCTCTCGTTTTTCTTTGTCATCACCAGAAATATCGCGAATCAATTCGGCATATGCCTTAATCATTGTTAGTGGTGTGCGCAAATCATGTGAAATATTTGCCACCAGTTCACGGCGCAAGTTTTCTACTTTTGAAAGCTCTTTTGTTGTGTAATTGAGTGTTGTAGCGAGCTGGTCAATCTCTTCGTAATCACCAGGTTCAAACTGCACCTCGTAGTCGCCTTTTGCTAATTTCTCAGCTGAAGTCGTGATCTTTGTAATTGGCTTCGCCAGCTTCCTTGCAATGAAATAAGAAATTAATACTCCGAGGATCAAAGCGATAATCGTAACATAAACCAATTGAGATTTTAAAATATCAGTTGTTGCATCGACTGGATCAAGTGGCGTTGAAATTAACAGGATTTTGTCACCCATCTCGGCACCATATACCAGTGTTTCACCGTCGAATCCTGCTTCTTCATATGTGTAAGAAAGCGTCTCTTCAGGACTGGTAAGTAAATCATTAATTAACTCATTGAAATGCTGTTGAATCGGTGGTGAAAAGCTTTTATTAATCTGAACTGTCTGACCGCCTTCTGATTTAGTTTGAAACACGGCACCGGGACCATGCCCATCAGACTGATACAAAACTTCGCCGCTCTGATCAATCACCAAGATTAAACTAGAATTATCATAGGCAAGCTGATCAATCGTGTCCTCGAAATCAGCGTCATCCTGTTTTTGCATAATCGTATCTGCCATGCCGCTGACATCGTTTTCTTTCATGATATGATAAAAATTACCTAAGAAAACGGTCTGCGCCAACCATAATATCACTAAAATAATAGCAGTAAACAGCATAAAATAAATCCAAATTTTAAATCCAAGACTATTCGGTCTGATTTTTTTCATATAAAAATATCCCTTCAAATAGGTCTAGCAGTTGTGCAGTTACAGCAACTACATCTCAAATTTATAGCCAATGCCGCGTACGGTGACAATCTTGTCTCGCATCGGTCCAAGACTATTTCGAAGCACCTTAATATGTGTATCAACCGTGCGATCATCGCCAAAGAAGTCATAACCCCAGACCGCGCTGAGAATTTTATCGCGAGTCAGTGCGATATTTTGATTGGTCACGAGGTAAATGAGCAAATCGAACTCTTTTGGTGTCAAAGGGGCCCTAACGCCTGCCACAAAGACTGATCTTCCAAGAGAGTCAACTTTCAACTCTCCAATTTCAATTGGTTTCGCTCCGGATTCTACAGTTTGACTACCATGTCGTTTCAATACTGCATGAATTCGGGCCATCAATTCTTTCGGTGAGAAAGGCTTCACAATATAATCATCAACACCCATTTCAAAACCAAATAATTTGT
>JAVBKE010000040.1:0-2530 GCA_031554185.1 Caryophanales bacterium | reverse complement strand
TCACCCAAGGGTTCCCACACAAAAATATATCACAGAAAGTGAAGAGAAAACCTTAAAACTTTCACATCACTTGTACTGTGTCATCATGCACAAATAAGATATTTATTTATGAAGGAATAACACTACTCTTGTATATGCTGTGATGAGTGAAACATCTTTCAGTTCTATTAATGCAAAACTGTTTGTTTTGTTTGTAATTTTCTTTCTTTTTTTCTTTTCAGAGATACGACACTGTGGGAGTTATGAGAAGTGACCTAAATGAATTGACAGCCAGGGTACAGTTGATCACTTTGGAAAGGAACCAACTTGAAAGACAGCTGAGTAAAAATCAGGTTTGGCATATATTATGTATGGCTAATGAACTTAAACATGCAAGAAGTACATACCATGACTTTCCACAATAGAAAATTAAGGACCATAAATGTAGAAATATATTTTGCCTTTGACATGTTTCCAATATACAATAGGCATGTTCACTATAGACATGTTTCACTGTAGTATAATTGAAGGAAAAGTGATTATTTTATCTGAACATTGTCTGATTACAAAATAAACAAAATATACGGTGAAATCTGTCTATGGTAAAATCTCTGTGGTGGAAACCTGTCAATATGGTAAACACTGTATGGTGGAAACCTGTCTGTGGTAGAAACTGTGTGTAGGAAACCTGTCTATGGTAGAAACTGTGGTGGAAACCTGTCTATATGGTAAACACTGTGTATTGGAAACATGTCTATGGTAAACACTGTAGTGGATACCTGTCTATGGTAGAAACTGTGTTGTGGAAACCTGTCTATGGTAGAAACTGTGTTGTGGAAACCTGTCTATGGTAAAAACTGTGTGGTGGAAACCTGTCTTTGGTAGAAACTGTGTTGTGGAAACCTGTTTATGGTAGAAACTGTGTGGTGGAAACCTGTCTATGGTAGAAACTGTATGATAGAAACTGTGTGTTGGAAACCTGTCTATGGTAGAAACTGTTGTAGAAACCTGTCTATGGTAGAAACTGTGTTGTGGAAACCTGTCTTTGGTTGAAACTGTGTTGTGGAAACCTGTCTATGGTAAAAACTGTGGTGGAAACCTGTCTTTGGTAGAAATTGTGTGGTGGAAACCTGTCTATGGTAGAAACTGTGGTGGAAACCTGTCTATGGTAGAAACTGTGTGGTGGAAACTGTGTGTTGGAAACCTGTCTATGGCAGAAACTGTGTGGTGGAAACCTGTTCTATGGCAGAAACCGTGTGGTGGAAACCAGTCTATGGTAGAAACTGTGTAGTGGAAACCTGTCTATGGTAGAAACTGGTGGATACTGTGTGGTGGAAACCTGTCTTTGGTAGAAACTGTGGTGGAAACCTGTCTGTGGTAGAAACTGTGTTGTGGAAATTGTGTGGTGGAATCCTGTCTGATAGAAATTATGTTGTGGAAACCTGTCTATGGCTGGTAGAAACTGTGTGGTGAAAACCTGCCTATGGTAAACACTGTGTGGTGGAAAACTGTCTATGATAGAAATTATGTTGTGGAAACCTGTCTATGGTAAAAACTGATGGAAACCTGTCTATGGTAGAAACTTTGTGGTGGAAACCTATCTATGGTAGAAACTGTGTGGTGGAAACCTGTCTATGGTAGAAACTGTGTGGTGGAAACCTGTCCATGGTAGAAATTGTGTGGTGGAAACCTGTCCATGGTAGAAACTGTGTGGTGGATTCCTGTCCTGTCTGAAAGAAATTATGTTGTGGAAACCTGTATATGGCAGAAACTGGTGGAAAACAAATAACTCTATGGTAGAAACTGTGGTGGAAAACAAACTGTATGATAGAAACTGTGGTGGAAAACAAACTCTATGGTAGAAACTGTGGTGGAAACCTGTCTATGGTAAACACTGTGTGGTGGATACCTGTCTGTGGTAGAAACTGTGGTGGAAACCTGTGTATATTAGAAATTATGTTGTGGAAACCTGTCTATTGTATGTCTATTGTAGAAACTGTGTGGTGGAAACCTGTCTTTGGTAGAAACTGTGTGGTGGAAACCTGTCTATAGTAGAAACTGTGTGGTGGAAACCTATCTATAGTAGAAACTGTGTAGTGGAAACCTGTCTATAGTAGAAACTGTGTGGAGGAAACCTGTCTATGGTAGAAACCGTGTGGTGGAAACCTGTCTATGGTAGAATTAAGAAACTGTGTGGTGGAAACCTGTCTATGGTAGGGACCTGTGTGATGGGAAATTTGACATTTTGTGTCCATTGACAGATGATTGATACTTTTAACAATGTTCACCCTCTCTATGGTGGACAGCTTTTCCAATCCTTTGACATCCCACCATAGACAGGTTTCACAGTACTTCAAATGTAAAGATATGTATTTATATAGACTTTGCCTGGAAAGTGACTCCAATAATACTAATTACCAAATATGATGTTAAATTTGTGAATATTTAGTTGGAAAGATTGCATCTTATGCAAGAAAGTGACGACAGGTTAGATGACCAAGCTCAAAGATACGAAGAAAAGATCACTGAATTACACAGTGTGATAGCGGAA
>JAVBKE010000102.1:0-3400 GCA_031554185.1 Caryophanales bacterium | reverse complement strand
CATCGCAGTACAAATGGCCGCTGTAAGACTGTGCAGTATTTTTATTGGTCGAGAGAAAACGCAGCTCAGCGCCGTTGCTAAGTCGGATCGGGTTGCCAGTCAACGTAATGCCGAAATACTGCTCGGCAATGTTGACGATGTAAGAACGGAAAACTTCGGCCTGTGGACGGGATGCCGATAAGAAAATCTGTGGTTCACCGGTCAGTACTGCATTTTCCAGCGCCTCAAAGGCAAAATACCAGGTCGCGCCAATCTGGCGGCTTTTCAGGATATTGCGGATCTGTTTGGTTAAATTGTTGCGCAGGTGTTTTTGGTAATCAAACAGGTGTTCATCGGCAAAAGCGTCAAAGTCCTCTTGCGTCAGGGCTGAAATATCATTTTTGCGATAGCGACGTTTTTTGGCTGGGCGATCATCCTCTTCTTGCCCCGATGTGGCTGGCGTTGGCTGGCCGTTCGCTGCGGCCAATTTTTCCTGATGCTTATTGGCCTGGGCGCGCAGCTTTACCGCGTGGCCAATCAGCATATCCAGCTCTTTCAGATCCAGGTCAGATTTATTATCCCGGCCAACTAAAACCTGATAGCGCCGTTCAATCGCTTCCTCGGTACTTTCATAGCTGAGTAAATCCGTCCAGCTCCATTTTTGCGCCCAATAGTAAATAATCCGCGCATTCGGCAGATTTAATTCACTCGCAATTTCTTTTGGCGTATAGCGACGCAAATAAAGTGCGCGCGCCACACCAATTAATTCATCTGAATATTTAGCCATGCGCCAATTATGTCGGGATTATTTTTTACTGACGCGCCTTATTAATCGGCTTACTTCGTATAAGCGTTATATCCGAAGAGGTAAGAATTAAACTGAATGCAGCACTGTTTTTAATCAGCAATACTGCCCTTGTTAAAATAAATAGCATGGCAGGCGAGACAATAAATTATGGCGCAATCACAGTTAATGACTAACTGGATCTGTATCGCAACCGAAGGGGAAACCGTAGATAAGCGTTTTTTAACGCGGGAAATGTTAATTGATGCAGCAGAAACCTACGACCCCAATTTATATACCGCATTGCTTTGGCCGGAACATGAGCGCTGGGCGGGGAATGCTGGCGAAGTATTAGAAGTACAGGCAGCAGAAGATGATACCAATCTGGTCAAGCTCTATGCACGGTTGTGCCCATCAACAGATTTAATTTATGCCAACAGAAACGGGAAGCTTCTATTTTCTTCTGTTGAGTTGACACCTGATGGTGATTTTCGTGGCACTGGCCGCTATTACCTGGAAGGTTTGGGTATAACAGACAGCCCTGCCAGCGTTGGCACCACACGTATGCGCTTTAATAAGCGGGAAGATAATTACTTTATTGGTAATAGCCTCCCACTGGTCATTAACGAAGTAAGGGAAATTGACATGGCAAAAGAGAAAAAAACGTGGCATAGCCTGTTTGGCATTAAGCCGCAAAAATTTGCAGAAGAAACGCCACCGGAAGAAACACCGCCAGAAGATGGCGATAAATTACAGGCATTAGCGCAGGCATTAACGGATTTAGAAACACGTGTTTCTGCACTGGAAGGACAGGTTGATACGGTAGCCGAAGTCGTCGATACAGAAGAATTCGCCAGCTTGCGGGATAATTTACCGGTCATTCTAAAGAACTTTAATAAGCTGGATAATAAAGTGACGACATTGCCGTCGCGCAATCCAGGCGATAATAAGAAATTCAAATTCCTGTAAGCGTTAATTACCGGATGTAGACAATTAACTATTACCGCTGTTGCAGCGACAAGGATATATATGTTTTTAAATCAGCGAGCGCGTGATTTTTTAGCCGCGTATAGCATTGGATTAGCCAAAGAATATGGTGTGGTGGATGCCGGGCGTTATTTTGCTCTCACTGACCCGAAAGAAACTTTATTGCGGTCAGCGTTGCTGGAGGCGATTGATTTTCTCACCATGATCACCTGTGCCGATGTTGACCAACTCTCTGGTCAGGTGGTGTCTGTCGGTAATCCGGGCCTGTTTACCGGGCGGAAAAAAGGGGGCCGTTTTATCCGTGAAACCGGCGTGGACGGCAACGAATTCAAATTGGTTGAAACCGACTCCGGCGCGGCCCTGACCTGGGATATGTTGTCCGTATGGGCCAATGCTGGCGATGAAAATGAATTTTTCCAGCGTATGCAGGACTTCACTAATCAATCTTTTGCATTAGATATGCTGCGTATTGGTTTCAACGGTAACGGAGTCGCTCAAAGCACCGATCCAGAGAAATATCCCAATGGCGAGGATGTCAACATCGGCTGGCACGCGTTGGCTGGAAAATATAACGACGGTCAGCAGATTATCAACACGCCTATTGTGCTGGATATCCACGGTGATTATGCATCATTGGATTCGATGGCCTCGGATTTGATCAACACCAAACTTCCGGCGCAATACCGCAATGACCCACGCCTGACCGTGTTGGTGGGCGCAGACCTGGTGGCCGCTGAACAATACCGGTTGTATCAGGCAGCAGATCGCCCCAGCGAAAAAATTGCCGCGCAGATGTTAGGCAGCACTATTGCCGGACGCCCGGCCATTGTGCCGCCATTTATGCCAGGCAAGCGCATGGTTGTGACACCGCTCAGCAACCTGCACATCTATACCCAACGTAATACCCGTCAGCGTAAAGCGGAATTTGTCGAAGACAGAAAGCAGTTTGAGAACAAATATTTGCGTAATGAAGGGTACGCCCTGGAATACCCGGAATTGTATGCTGCCATTGATGAAAGTGCGGTCACCATTGGCCGAGTGGCGCAGGAATAATTATGGGTTTATCACCTGCGCAACGCCATTCGGCCATGATTGCTGCTCAGCGCAAGTTGAGCCAACAGCAGGCGATTGCGTCATCAGACAGTATCAGTATGCATCTACAGGTACGGGCGCTGGAAAATGACGTCAAGCGGCTGCGGACGTTAGCCACTACGGCAGAGCGTATCGAGATGAAACGCACCGAGCTGTTGCCGCGCTGGATACCCACTGTGGAACAGTATTTGGCTGAAGGTGTAGTGCATCGTCACCCGGTATTTGCGTATTGCACTATCTGGTTATTTGACGTGGGTGATTTTGATAAAGGGTTGAATTGGGCGGATATCGCTATCGCCCAGCGCCAGCAGACGCCAGACAACATTCGGCGCGGCTTTGCCCCGTTCGTTGCCGATGCGGTGTTGGAGTGGGCCGAAGCGGAAGCGGAGACCGGCAACAGTATCGAACCGTACTTTTCGCGCACTTTTCAAAACGTGGTGGAAAACTGGCGCGTGCACGAAGAAATCACCGCTAAATGGTACAAGTTTGCCGGGTTATACCTGTTGCGTGGCGATGATGGTCGCCTGTTGGCCAGCGCTGTGGATGATGCCGAAACAC
>JAVBKE010000103.1:0-6827 GCA_031554185.1 Caryophanales bacterium | reverse complement strand
TCTCTTTCTTTTTTGCTATGTAGTTTGTGCCAGTCTTTCACTCGCCGATTTTGCTTCGAATCAATGATTTGCAAACACTTTTCACCTGCACTTTTTACGTTTAGTTTCAAATTTTTGTTTATCCGTTTATTATAACGAATTTCAGCTGAATAAAAAAGTTAGAATTGAAAAAACTATCATTAGGAATTAATTATCGGAGGCCATTATGAACTTAGACATTAGAAAAGCAGTCAAAGCAAATGTTAGAGGAAATAGTAACACAGATTTCCAAGCGGTAATTGAAGATGCAATTGAAAATGGTGAGGAAAAGATGTTACCAGGTCTTGGGGTGCTTCTTGAAATGATCTGGGAAAGCGCCAGTACAGATAACAAACAAAGCATGCTCAATTCTCTTGCCGAGTCCGCTAAGTAGCTAGGCGGCTTATAAAGTGTCCTATGAGTAAAGATTCAGGGATACCAATTGAGCGCAGGCTTTCTTGAGCCATTGATATAATTATTATCATCGATATGATGATCATAATCCTCCTATTTTATTGAATACAAAAATAGGAGGATTTTTAAATTTGTGCTACCTAATCGTCAAACATTTCTCATACAAGCCTTGTGCCCTCAGTGCAGCAATCATTGTCTCTCCAATGACTGAAGGTGTTTCTGCTACGACGATTCCGCAAGCCTCTAAAGTCTGTATTTTCTCAGCAGCGGTTCCTTTTCCGCCTGAAATGATTGCACCAGCGTGTCCCATCCGCTTTCCTGGTGGTGCCGTTGCACCGCCAATGAAGCCAATAACTGGCTTTGTCATATTGGCCCTCACCCATTCAGCTGCTTCTTCCTCAGCAGTACCACCGATTTCACCAATCATAACAACAGCATATGTTTCGCTATCTTCGTTAAACAACTTCAAACAATCAATGAAGTCGGTGCCGTTGACTGGATCACCGCCAATGCCAATGGCTGTTGTTTGTCCGATACCTGCCTCTGTTAGTTGATGAACCGCTTCATAAGTCAGTGTCCCAGAGCGTGAAACAACACCAACATGCCCCTTGGCATGAATATATCCTGGCATAATCCCAATTTTACATTCATCTGCAGTGATCACACCTGGACAGTTGGGACCAACTAACCTCGTTTGTTTCCCTTCCATGTAGCGCTTTACTTTCACCATATCGAGGATTGGAATCCCTTCGGTAATGCAAATCACTACGTCAAGCGCTGCATCGACCGCCTCCATGATTGCATCTGCTGCAAACGGTGCTGGTACATAAACGACGGAAACGTCACAACCAGTTTGCAATTTCGCTTCTGAAACAGTATTAAACACTGGCACTCCATTGGCTATCATACCGCCTTTACCAGGCGTGACCCCGCCAACAACTTTCGTGCCATAAGCAAGCATTTGCGTTGTATGGAACAAGGCTGCTTTCCCGGTAATGCCTTGCACTATCACTTTCGATTCCTGGTTGATCAAAATACTCATTTAGCAACACCTCCGACAAGTTCGACAATTTTCTCGGCACCCTCTACCATGGTTTCAGCAGCTGTTAAATCAAGCCTTGATTGCTGTAAAATCTCTTTACCTAGCTTGACGTTCGTGCCCTCTAAACGGACAACAACAGGTACTTTTAACCCCAGCTGACGAACTGCATCAACGACACCCTGCGCGATCACATCGCATTTCATGATACCGCCAAAAATATTCACAAAGATCCCTTTGACTTTTTCATCTGATAAGATAATCTTAAAAGCTTCGGTTACTTTATCAGCGGTTGCGCTACCGCCAACATCCAAGAAGTTAGCTGGATCACCGCCACAATGTTTAATCATATCCATTGTTGCCATGGCGAGTCCTGCACCATTAACCATACAGCCTATATCTCCATTTAGTGCAATGTAGCTGAGATCAAATGTGGATGCTTCAATTTCTTTCGGGTCTTCTTCATCAAGATCGCGCATTAATAGTAAATCTTGATTGCGGTATAGTGCATTGCTGTCGAAATTCAGCTTGGCATCCAGCGCCATCACCCTACCATCGCCAGTGACAACTAGCGGATTAATTTCGGCAATAGCACAGTCTTTTTCCAGATAAACCTTGTATAGATTCAAGAAGAACTGAACAGCTCTATTCACCAATTCATTGGGAATCCCGATTTGAAAAGCCATTCTTCTCGCCTGAAAACCTGTTAAACCGACGACAGGGTCAATAATTTCTTTAAAAATCTTTTCTGGCGAAGTCGTTGCTACTTCTTCAATATCGATACCGCCCTCTTCTGACGCCATCAGCACAACCCTTGAAACTGCACGATCAAGTACAAGACCAACATAATATTCTTTCTTAATATCGCAGCCTTCTTCAATTAACAATCGCTTGACTACCTTGCCTTCTGGGCCTGTTTGGTGTGTGACAAGTTTTTTGCCGAGCAGTTCGGTAGCATATATTTCTACTTCCTCTAGGGTTTTGGCTATTTTAACACCACCTGCTTTTCCCCGACCACCTGCATGAATTTGTGCCTTGACAACAGTCACTTTTGAGGCTAATTGCTTAGCGGCAATGACTGCTTCTGCAACTGAAAATGCTACAGCACCTTTCGGTACTTCAGCGCCAAATGATTGTAAGATTTCTTTTCCTTGGTGCTCATGAATATTCACTCATTCTACCTCCAATGATATTGACTAATCGTTTTTTGATAGATGCAGCACGATATAAGCCGAACAGACAAAACTGTTCTACTTGTGCAGCCCTTTTTGATTTCTTTTACAGTCAGATAAATTCACTGACAATCTTTTGAAAGTAGTCGGCTTTGAGGTGTAAGTTTGCCTCTGTTAATGGTTTCTTGGCATAGCCTTTGACTAGTTCTTGGTATGGTTGTCGTTCGTGATTTTGGTAGATGAGGCCTTTGACTAGGCCTTTATGTGCCATGACTGTATTCACCGCTGTATTCAGGTCCGTTGGGTTGTAGTCAGCCTTTTCGCTTAGGCTAATGAGGTGTTCTTTGAACCAGTCATAGCTATTGGTTTTGTTATAGGTTACACAGGGACTGAATAGGTTGATAAATGAGAAGCCTTTGTGCTTTATGCCTGCTTCGATTAGCTCAGTGATGTCTTTTAGGTCGCTAGCAAATCCTTGTGCGACGAATGTTGCCCCAAGTGATAAGGCGAGTTCAATACTTGGAATGGGCGGTTCAATGGCACCTTGCGGCGTTGATTTGGTCATAAACCCAATGTCTGAACGCGGTGAAGTCTGCCCTTTGGTTAGTCCATAGACATGGTTGTCCATAATGATATAGGTCATGTCAATATTTCTACGCATGGCATGGATTGTATGGCTAGTGCCGATTGCAAAACCATCCCCATCTCCGCCTGCAGC
This sequence comes from Caryophanales bacterium, assembly GCA_031554185.1. Classification (GTDB taxonomy): domain Bacteria; phylum Bacillota; class Bacilli; order JARBTR01; family JARBTR01; genus JAVBKE01. The sequence continues at coordinate 3,466 of JAVBKE010000103.1, read as the reverse complement.
GATGACGGTAAGGTCACGATTGGCCATTTTAATGCCCTGAGCAACTGGTAATGCCCGGCCATGAAGTGAGTGGAAACCGTAGGCATTGATATAGCCTGAGATTCGGCCTGAACAGCCAATACCTGAGACAACTGCTAATTGATGTGGGTCAATACCGCAATTTGCGGCAGCACGCTGCATGGCAGCTAGCACAGAAAAATCACCACATCCAGGGCACCAGTTAGGTTTGACGTCACTACGAAAGTCTTTGAAAGTAGCCATTTAGATCAACTCCTTTGTTCTTTGATACAGCTCACTTGGTAGTAATGGGTTGCCGTCATACTTTAAGATACTGTTAATTTTTTCTGAAAATCCAAGATTCATTTGAATTAGCTTCGCTAGTTGGCCTGTTGCATTATTTTCCACAACGATGATTTTCTTCGCTGAGGCTAGTAATGGACGAACAATCTCGGCTGGGAATGGATGGATTAGACGAAGATGTGCATGATTTACCTTCATTCCTTCGGCAGTTAATTGTTCCATTGTTTCTTCAATGGCACCTCGCGTGGAGTTGAATCCTACAAAAAGTATGTCGGACTCTGCTGATTCTGCAGCAATATGGACAGGCATTTTGACTTTTACATTGCTTACTTTTTGTAAGCGCTTATTCATTTGCTGGGCACGATTCGTTGTCTCTTCACATGGTCGACCGAATTCATCATGTTCGACACCGGTCACATGGTGCAAACCACCAGGCATTCCAGGAATCACTCGAGGTGATATCAGGCCTTCTGTTAATTCGTATCGCTTAAATTGGTTAAGCGTATCAGCTATTTCGATCCGCTCTCTGACCAATTTCCCGCGACGGATTTCGACTTTATTGAGATCTGGAATCTCGGCTGTCTGCTTTCCTAATCCCATTTGCATATCAATAATCAAAATCACTGGACATTGATATTCTTCCGCAAGGTTCAGTGCTTCGGCTGCATCGTAAAATGCTTCTTCGACAGTACTTGGTGCTAATATGATTTTCGGTGATTCCCCATGTGAACCGTAGATTGCCGCCATGAGGTCTGACTGCTCAGTTTTCGTGGCAAGCCCCGTAGAAGGCCCCCCACGTTGTACGTCCACAATCGTGAGCGGTGTTTCTGTCATACTGGCAAGTCCAATTGCTTCCATCATCAATGACAACCCAGGCCCTGATGTTGATGTCACTGCCCGAACCCCTGCATAGCTTGCCCCAATTGCCATTGTCACGGCAGCAATTTCATCTTCCGTCTGAATAACGGCACCACCAACTTCTGGTAGATGTTTGATGAGGTACTCCATGATTTCGGTCGCCGGCGTAATCGGATATCCTCCCATAAAACGGACACCACCTGCAAGTAGCCCCATACCCACAGCATCATTTCCAATGATGAACAGCCGTGCCTTACCATCTGGCTTCTCCATTTCAAATGCGGCTGGCCTCTCCTCTAGCATATAATGCATCATTTTCGATCCTGCGCGAATCGCATCGATATTGCTCTGAATAACAGCCTCCCCTTTTTTTGCAAAAACCTCATTGACAACATCTGTGAAGACGGCAGTATCAAGATTCATCGCAGCTGCTGATGCCCCAATAGCAACCATATTCTTCATCAACTGATTGCCTAGTTTCACTGCTGTTTCTGAAAAAGGGACAACAAAGAGCTCTTGTGAGCAATTCTCTGGTAGTACTGGGTCAAATTTCTCATCAGCAATAATGATCGCATTGTCAACCAGTTCATGATGATTGACATCAATGGTTTCCTGATCAAAAGCAACCAAAATATGCAATTCTTCTACAATCGTCCGTACGGGTGTGATGCTCACACGAATTTTGTTATTCGTATGTCCACCCTTAATTCGTGAGGAAAAATGGCGATAACCATTGAGATAAAAGCCTAAACGATTTAAAGCGATACAGAAAATTTCACCTGTACTTTCAATCCCCTCACCCTGCTGACCGCCAACTTTCCATGATAGTTGTTTGTACATAAGTCACATTTCCTTTCAATATTTTCAAATCAATCCTACATATGCCGATTTGATATTTTTTTAAATTTATAAGTAATTTATCTTGTTGAATAGGCGTATTTCTGTTTTTCACAGCAACAAAAATGATCTCATTAATAAAAACACAGGAACGTACCACGAATGCACCTAACTGCCTATTAAATGATTACTTTCGTTTTGATCAACGAACATTGGATAATTCTATAACCTAGACACGCTAAATTTAGGATGATCACGGACACAATTACGATCGGCTTACCTCATGTTCGGGCTATCTGCAACATCTTTTTTTCGAATTACTGTCTATAACTATAAGATAAAGCTGGAAAGAATCGCACCAACCGTTACCGCAACAGCAGTAGCCACTATACCCGGAACCATAAAGCTATGATTCAGCACATATTTCCCCACTTTCGTTGTACCCGTTCGATCAAAGTTCATCGCAGCTACAAGCGTCGGGTAATTAGGGATAAAGAAATAGCCATTGACTGCTGGGAAAATACCGACAAGTAGTTCTGGACTCACACCGAGTGTTAATCCAAGTGGTCCTAGTGCCTTAATTGTTGCTGCCTGACTATAGAGCAACGTTGATAGCACAAACAATGCAAGTGCAAACAACAGTGGATAGGCTGTGACAATTTCAGAAATCCCGCCTGTAATGTAGTCAATATTTCCTTGGAATAAGGTATCACCCATCCAAACAACTCCGAAAATAGCGACAACTGCTGCCGCACCAGCCTTAAATACGCTACCAGAAACAATATCAGCAATCACCGGTTTACAAGTTAGCATCATGATTGCAGAGAAAGAGAGCATTAATAATTGAATCATTGTCGACATATCCATCATCACTTCTGTTTTCGTTCCATCTGCACCAACAACTTCCCAGGTTGGACGGATTGCCTCAATTGAACCAAATGTAACAACTGTCAATGCTGCCATCAAGAACAATAAACAAGCCAATTTGGCACCCTTTTTCGGATCAGTTTGTTGATTCATTTCTAGTGGCGGAATGAGTCCTGCATCCAAACGCTTTAAATATTCCGGATCTTCATTCAGCTCAAGTCCTTTTTTACTAACAACTAATGCTGCCACCATACAGCCAATAAACGTTGCCGGCAGCGTGACTGATAGAATCTGTAAGACTGAAAATGTTGGCAGTAATGTGAGCAGGGCAATCGTTCCAGGAGAAAGCGGACTGGCTGTAATTGCTTGCATTGAAGCAATGACTGATACAGACATTGGCCGTTCTGGTCTGATTCCTGTTTCACGTGATACCTCTGCAATAACAGGCAAAACTGAGTAAGTCACGTGAGCAGTCCCAGAAAAAACAGTGAAGAAAAACGTCACTACTGGTGCCATAAAAGTGATCATACTCGGTTTCTTGCGCAGCAACTTTTCAGCTAGATAGACCATATAATCAAGTCCACCACAGGCCTGGAGCGTACTA
>JAVBKE010000067.1:0-54905 GCA_031554185.1 Caryophanales bacterium | reverse complement strand
CATCGCCAAACATGCGCCTGGTAATCCGAACATGAACACTGGGAAGAATCCAGCCATATACATACCAGTTTCGCCGACAGTGCCTGTGCCGCCCCAGAAGTTACCTAAGTCGTTGATGCCTGCAAAGTCAAACCAGAAAACAGCATTCAATGCATGGTGCATACCAATTGGTAGTAACAGTCGGTTGAAGAATCCATAGATACCAGCACCAAAAGGTCCCATATCAACAAGGGCTTCACCGAAGTTTACAAGTGCACCGTAGAATGGTGGCCATACCCATAAAAGAAGAAGGGAAACACCCATCATCGTAAACGATGTAAGAATTGGTACTAAACGCTTACCACTGAAAAAGGCAAGGAAGTCTGGTAATTCAACTCGGTAAAATCTATTATAAAGTGCCGCTGCAATTAAACCAGTTAAGATTCCAATAAATTGGTTGTTAATGTGTGAAAATGCTAATGTTTCTGTGTCGGTCAATTTAGTCTGCATGATGTTTGCCGCAGATTCTGGCGCGAGTAGTGTGGTGACCGTCAAGAAACCAACTAACCCAGCGATCGCTGCTGCACCACTTTTGTCTTTCGACATCCCGTAGGCAATACCAACTGCAAATAGGATTGACATGTTATCAATGAGTGCGCCACCTGCTTTAATTAAGAAAGCCGCTGTTGCACTATCTCCACCCCAGCCACTAGGGTCAATTGCGTAACCGATACCCATTACGATCGCGGCCGCAGGTAGAACGGCGATTGGGAACATCAGGGATTTCCCGACATTTTGTAAATATTTAATCATATGTACATCTCCTCCTTAAAAATAATGAATTTTTTGTGCATCCTGATTCTAGCATACTTAAAGTTTTTTTCAAAAAAAAAAACCCAAAAAGCGAGTTTTTTTTCATGTCTAGCCAATTATTTTCATTTTGATACGGCTAATATTTGATCTGTATCTTTAATTTGACACGATTCGAGTGGCTTCACATCACTGAAAGCGTCAGAATTTGTCACAATAACAGGTGTGATGACGTCATAGCCAGCTTCTTTGATTTTCTCTAGATCGACTTCAACTAGTAAATCGCCAATCTTCACTTTTTCTTCTGCTTGAACATGCGCAGTGAAAAATTCTCCATTTAATTTGACCGTATCCAGTCCAATGTGGATTAATACTTCGACTCCATCTTTTGATTTCAGGCCAATCGCGTGTTTAGTATCGAAAATGGTGATAACTTTCCCATTCACTGGTGAAACGATTTTGCCATCGCTTGGAATCACCGCTGCACCTTTTCCTAACATACCCTCGGCAAATACTGGATCATTCACCGATGACAGTGGGACAAGCTCTCCCTGTACTGGGCTGAATACTGCTATCGTTTTCTTTTTAAAAAATCCCATTAGTTGTCTCCATTTCTATTTTTATATTAATTTAAGATTGGGGCGTATATCCTCATTCTTTTACATTTCAGACCTTGATTATAATTGATTTAAATCATATAATCAATTGGTATCGACAGAATTTTCAAGTAGTATGGGATCAATATAGTTAGTAAGTAAATAAAGTTATTATTTCTAAATAAAGTATTAAAAATTGTAAGATTAGCGCATGAATTGCGGTAAAATGACACATTTGTTCATTCTCTTGAATGAGTGGGAAACATTTATTTGAGGTTTATGATTATTTCTGCAAGAAAAGGGGGATTGAACGCTGATATTTTGATTTCAGGCTTTTATATCATTGATTACATTATATAAGGGAGGTTTTTTAGATGGAGAAGAAATTTATAAGCGTAGTATTGATTTGTTTTGTTGTTTTTAGTCAGTTTCAAATGCCTGCGTCAGCTACAACGATTACTGAAGATCAGGCAATTCAGGCGGAAATCGATAGCATGACTTTGGAGCAAAAGATTGGCCAAATGATTATGCTGGATATTCGCCAGTGGGATACAACTGGAATTGGTACACCGACAGACCTAACTGAATTAAACGATGACGTCAAACAGATTATAGATGACTATGATTTGGGTGGCGTTATTTTATTTGCAAATAATGTGAAAGAAACTGAGCAAACAGCAAAATTAGCGTATGATCTGCAGCAAGTTGTCATTGATGATGCGAGCAATGACATTCCGCTTTATGTCACAATTGATCAGGAAGGCGGTATTGTGACAAGACTCGGAACGGGTACACAGTTGCCAGGGAATATGGCAATTGGCGCTACTGGTAGTACAGAATATTCTCGTATGGCAGGTGAAATTATCGGTGAAGAGCTTCATTCACTAGGGATTAATATTAACTTTGCACCAAGCCTTGATGTGAATAATAACCCTGGTAACCCCGTTATCGGTGTTCGCTCTTTTGGGGAAGATCCCGTACAAGTTGGTAACTTAGGGGTTGCGATGATTCAAGGAATGGCTGCACAAGATGTTGGGGTGACTGCGAAGCATTTCCCTGGACACGGCGATACAGCGACTGATTCACATTATGGGATCCCTGTCGTTGATAAAAGTAAGGAAGCGCTTTATCAAACTGAGTTAATCCCATTCCAAATGGCGATTAATGAAGGTGTTGATATGATAATGACGGCGCATGTCGCCCTACCACAAATAGAGAGTGAAACACTGAGTACACCGGATGGTGAAATGCCATTACCATCAACATTATCAGATGATGTCATTACAGGACTTCTTCGTGAAGAAATGGGCTACGATGGTGTTGTTGTTACTGATGCTATGAACATGGATGCAATTGTTAATAATACAACCGAGTCAGAAGCTGCCATCATGGCGATTAACGCTGGCGTAGACATTCTACTTATGCCAACCATACTTAGATCAAATGCAGATGTAACAAAACTAGAGACGTTGGTGAACGATATTGTCGAGGCAGTTAACACGGGCGTCATCCCAGAGAGCCGCATTGATGAATCAGTGTATCGCATTTTGAAATTAAAGGTTGAGAGAGGCATTTGGACACCTGGGCAACCAGAAGCGCAAATGCCGTTAGATGAGCGATTTGACTATGCTAATTCAGTCGTGGGAAATGCCGATCACAAGCAAAAAGAAGCAATGATTGCCGATAACGCAGTAACGTTGGTTAAAAATGATCGAGATACCTTACCGCTTTCGGTTTCTCCAGACGAAACCTTATTGATTATTTCGCCTCAACAGGACCAAATTGATAGTATTGTCAATGAAGTTGGCCGTCTGCGAACCCTTGGTTTATTGGGAGAGTTTACAATTACTTCTCAAACTTACGGCAGTAAAACTGGGCATCTTGATGAAAATCCAGCAATAAAAACAAAAATAGATCAGGCAGACTATGTTGTCTTTTGCTCGGATTCAAGTACAGCTAGCATCCTTGATCCAATGATGTACACGAGTTACTTTGGCAAAGAAGTGATTAACTATGCTGAAATGAAAGGGAAAGATACCGTGCTTCTTAGTCTGCGAAATCCATATGATGGCGCTGTGTTCAGCGATGTCGATGCACATCTAGCGATTTATGGGCATAAAGGCAATCCGAACGGACCGGATTCTGAGTCAGGTGGTAACTTGGCAGCAGGGCCGAACTTGCCAGCTGGGGTTAGAACGATGTTTGGAATCAATGATCCAAAGGGAACGTTGCCTGTTACACTGCCAAAAGTGATCAATAGTGCTTACTCGGTAGATGATTTCTATCGCTCACTAGGTTACGGAGTACAAGGGTTTGAGCCGACAGTTCGCTTTGAACAAAAGGATGGCGTATACGAGAATTTAATGTATGATCAAACCGTCAAAGTAGAAATCGCGTCTGGTCAAAAACTATCTGAAGATAGTGATGAATTTTTTGTTGATGTGAATGGGACGAAAGTTAATGGGAAAATGGATACTGGATCAATTGAAGTTATCGAAAGTAAAGCATCAGGAAAGTACATGATTTCTGATAGTCAAATCAGCTATTTCGTGAATGCAGCAGATGCAGCACCGAAGGCAGTTTACGATCTTGGAGCTGGATATGTATATGAAGAAGGACTGCTAAAAGGCGTTATTGATCCTACTACCAAAGTGAGAGTAGAGCGTGATGGTACCGTCAGTCTATCGCATCCAGTTAAGTCTTTACCAGTGTTTACAATGACAGAGCAGTATCAAGATATCAATGGGCAGGAAATCGGGCAACCAACTGCAACTTCAGTGGTGCTAGAGGATAGCTATACCAAAAAGGCTCCTGCTAAAGACGGTTGGATTTTTGATCATTTTATGATTGATGGTGTTGCACAATCAGGTGGTACTGTTATGTTGAACAGTATTAAAGATGCACATACAGTAACATTTGTTTATAAGGAAGCGGAGGCGCCGATATCGAGGCCTACCACTTCAACACCGGATGGTAGCGATGGTCAGTTGCCACAAACAGGCGATCAAACTGCCGCTGGTTTGATGACCCTCACGTTTATTTCTATCAGCATGCTGATGGCTAGAGTTTACCGAAGAAAAAGACAAGTATAGATTTGACAGCAATATTGGATAGCAAGAAATAACTTTTCATAGTGTCATCAATTAAGCGACTGCCTATTTTCATTCGGCCGTCGCTTTTGCTATGGAACTTTGCGGAACGATTCGCATTTGGTAGGCATAGACTACCACTAAAATCGGGAGATAACGTAGTCAATGACTACTAATTATGATAAAATGAGGTCATCTTGCGCTAGTTTTTTATTAGCTAATCTTAATAGATAAGAATCACTCAAGTTTAAAGATTCAAGCTTTTAATAATGGCACACATGAAAGGGATTATAGGAATAATGGACACTTGTAAAAAATGCGGGAAAACGAATAAACCGGGGACAATGATTTGTAAGTGCGGTGCGCCTTTAACGGAGGCAGGGAGCCAAGTGAAACAGGCTGGATTTTGGCTTCGTACAGCTGCTTTTGCTGTTGATTGGATGCTGATGGTTTGGTTCTTAGTGTTAGTAAATTTTATTGGAAAATTAGATGTATTTGGTCTAGATGCCAAAGCAGAGAATATTGCATTTGTAGAAACCGTGATTTTTCTGCTTTATTGGATTTTGATGGATGCTTCAAAAAAACAAGGGTCACTTGGTAAAATGGTTATGAAATTAAAGGTGACAAATTTGGATGGTAGTCGCATTTCCTTGATCACATCTCTATTAAGAACATTTGGTAAAGTGATTTCGATCATTATTGGTATCGTGGGGATATTATTTATTGTCGTCGGTGTCACGCCTCGAAAGCAAGGACTACACGATATGATCGCCCAAACATTAGTTGTTAGAAAATGATCTTGAATAACTAGGGGTGTGTCTGAAAAGATTTGTGAAAGCTTTTCCAGACACACCCCTAGTAAAAATCCTTTCTCAGAAAATAGCGCTGAGAAAGGATTTTTGTTTGCAATTTAATTGACTAATTCATCAAGTAGTTCCTTGACAGTTGTGATTTTGTCAACACGATAAGCATTAGAGCCGCAGAAGACGAGTGCATTTTCTGTATCGCCTTTCACTGCGTTCATCAGCGTGTTGGTGATGCAATAGGGAACCTCTTTCGGTTTGCACATTGTCAAACAGTTGTAACACTTTTTAATATCTTCTTTCTCTTTGGCTACTGTTTCGGTGAAGGGATTGATCAGTGCCCGTCCTGGCATACCAACTGGACTTTTGACAATGCCAATTGACTCCTTTGTAGCATCCAGATAGGCTTGCTTGAAACTTGGGTGCGCATCGCATTCTTCTGTTGCTACGAACCGAGTCCCCATTTGTACGCCACCACAGCCCATTTCAATATAGTGCGCGATGTCCTCTTGGTCATAGATGCCACCTGCGAAAACAACCGGGATTTTCTTATTTGATTTTGTTTCGTATTCCTTTACATATTCAATGATATTTTTCAATTCTTGATCAAAGTCCATTGTTGGGTCTAGAACTTCTTCCGGCTTGAATCCTAGGTGTCCACCAGCTTTTGGTCCTTCAACGACAACAAAATCAGAAACGCGGTTATAGCGCTTTTCCCAACTAGAAAATAATAATTTACATGCACGAACCGATGAAACAATTGGTGCAAATTTAATGTTTGCATCACCTATGATTTGAGGTAGTTTCAATGGTAGACCTGCACCTGAGATGATCAGGTCAGCACCGCTTTCAATGCTGCATTTCACATATTCTTCAAAATTAGTTGTAGCAACCATGATGTTGACACCGATAATGCCATTCTGTGCTTTTTCTTTAGCTAATAGTATGTGTTTTTTTAAGGCTTTAAGATTTGTCATTAAGGCATTTTTTTCAAATCCCTCTTCTTTAAAACCGATTTGTGCTGCTGAAATAATGCCAATGGCACCTTCTTTTCCAACACTCCCTGCAAGTCCAGACAGGCTGACGCCAACGCCCATGCCACCTTGAATAATTGGAATTCTGGCAACTAGGTTACCGATAACTAGTGGATTGAATTTCAAGAGATCATCCTCCAAATAGTAGTAGCAGGTTTTAGAACCAGCTATTACTTTGTATTTACATATCCTACTTGGCTGGGCCAAGTATCTTTAAATCATATACCATCTATCTATTATTTACAAACGGTCTTTTTGTCAAAAACAGTAGTGGGAAAGCCCATGCTACCTTATTTATGGCATTTTCAGCATGGGGTTATTCGGTAGTCAGTCCGCCAGACTATCGACGATTATTCCCACTAGTACATGGGTTATCCGTTTAATAATTGCGATCTACTATTATTATCTGGTACTAATTTAAGACTTTTTTCATAAATAATAGTTGATCAAAAAAATATTTTTAGTCAGTAAGATTTTCTTATTATTAGCACCAGAAATTGTCTTCAAACATGATAAATGTGAGATTTTGTTAGATGCAAACTGCTTTATTTTACAGGATAATACCGATATAATGAGTATAGTAAATTACTACATTAACAAATGTGTAAATTATCAAACTATTTCCAAAAGGGGGATGTAACAAATTAAAAAAATACTTTCAGTTTTAGCGATTTTCTTGATTGCTTTTGTGATATTTCCAGAGGGTCCAAAGGCACTCGCTTACCAAGGGGAGCCGGCAGTTAATTACTCTTCTCATATCAGCGATTATGGCTGGGAGAATTTTGCCAAAACGGATGAAGAAACGTCTGGCGTCATCGGGCAGAACAAGCAAGTTGAAGCAATGAAGCTCCAAGTGGAGAATTTGCCAGACAATGCTAGCATTAGTTATCAATCTCATGTGCAAAATGTTGGTTGGGAGACCGAATGGGCAAAGAATGGTGAAACCTCAGGGACAGAAAACGCTGGTTTAAGATTAGAAGCTTTTAAGATTAAGCTGGAAAATGCACCCGGATACTCCGTTCAGTATCGTGCCTATGTTGAAGGGTCTGGTTGGCAGCCGTGGGTGAAAGATGGACAGGTCGCCGGGACAACGAGTGAAGGGAAGCGGCTTGAAGCTTTTCAAGTTCGAATTGTACCACCTAATCAGCCAACAGTGAAGTACAGCAGTCATGTTGAAGACAAAGGCTGGGAGCCATCGTTTTCTAAAAAGAACGGGGAGATGACGGGAACTGTTGGAAAAGGGCTGCGCTTGGAAGCGATTCAGCTGGATGTAGATAATTTACCATCAAACGCGGCACTATCTTACCAAACACATGTGCAGAATAATGGTTGGGAATCTACTTGGAAGAAAAATGGAGAGATTTCTGGCACAACAGGTAAAGAGTTGAGACTTGAGGCAATTAGGATCAAGTTGGAAAATGTACCTGACTATACAGTAGAATATCGTGCTCAGGTGCAGAATGTTGGTTGGATGCCTTGGGTTTCAAATGGTGAAGTGGCTGGAACTATTGGAAAAGGGCAGCGACTTGAGGCACTAGAAGTGAGATTAGTTGAACTTGATCCGCAAATGAATTTAGACTCACCAAAGTCAAATGGTCAATTTGAAACAGATAAAAACCTGATTAGAGGGTGGGTACTAGCACCTGAAGGCGTTTCGAAAATTGATGTTCTAGTGGACGGTCAATTGCAAGGACAGGCAAAGCAGGTGAGTCGTACAGATGTCGATGCCGCATACCCTAGTTATAATACCGCAGCGGTAGGATTCGAGTATCCACTGGATGTCTCGAAAATATCATTAGGCAAACATTTTGTGCAGGTTCAAGTTCATTTGAATAATGGCGTCGTTAAAGAGATGCGCCAAGAAATCACTGTTAAGGGACTAGAGACAATTGGCTATATTGACACGCCTACTGCTAATCAGGTCATTAGCGGCACAAAGGAAGTCAAAGGCTGGATTCTGAGTCCTGAACCACTATCGAAAGTAGAAGTACTGGTAGATGGCGTAACCAAGGGGCAAGCAACCTATGGATTATCACGTCCTGACGTATACCAGGCTGTTCCAGCGTATAACAATAGCAACGCAGGCTATTCGTATATGCTAGACACTTCAGGCTTATCCGCTGGAAATCATTCGGTTTCTGTTGTTTCAACTTCCGCATCGGGTGAACGGTTCCAAATGGATACAAAATTCCGGATCGGAACACCTGTTGCCACAAACTATCAGTACATGGATATTCGCTATCCATCTGAGGTTACAGCAGCAGAAATCAACACCTATATTGATGCATATGTTAGACAGACTGGGAAACAAAGTGTACTAGTTGGGCAAGGACAATTATTGATTGATACAGCAACCAAAGCTGGGATTAACCAACTTGTTTTTGCTGCTATGGCGATTCATGAGAGCGGCTATGGCACCAATTCATTAGCATTGGAAAAGTATAACCTATTCTCAGTAGCGGCATATGATTCAGCTAAATATGATTCAGCTTATACATTCAGTAGTGTCGAGCAAGCGCTTCAATATCAGGCAGACTTTTTACGGGATGGTTATTTGAATCCAAGCAGTTGGAAGTTTAAGGGATACTATCTTGGCGATGCCAATGGTGGATTAAACTATTACTACGCTTCTGATAAACTATGGGGTAAAAAAATCGCGGATCATATGCAAAGAATTCATCCGTTTTCACCTGAGGAATACAGTGGTGTTGAGATAATGGATTATCAGCGTTACGGTGTGACTTTACCGTACCTCTACGATGACTTTACCAACATGGGCATTACCGGAATCGCAAAAGCGAATATCCCACTTAAAAGTAGTTACCAAGGGTCAACAACCGTTGCCACTTTGCCAGCAGGTGCTAGTTTCGAGGTGCTGAAGAAATATAACGATCACTGGTTTGAAATCAAGTATAATAATCAGATTTATTATTACAAAGTTGGTATGAGTGATTACTATAATTACTTTACAATCACGAATTTACTGCGAGCGCCAGACTTCACATACAGTCGTCAGGTCGATCCTAAGGTGATCCCGCCAGGCTATGTAACAGTTTATCGTTAATAATTATGAACGAAAGAAAATCGCATCATTGGATTGGAAAATCAATCCTTGGTGCGGTTTTTTTATCGTCGGTAAAAATTTTCTCAGTGAGTATGATAAAATACCTTTCAGACATATAAAATGTGATTTTAAAGTATCACTTACATAGAAATGAGTTGAAATAGATTGATTAAAGATTTTTTATCCATTGGTGCAATTATTTTTGTTTGCGTGACTGTTTTTCATTTTTGGCAAAATAGTAGGGAACCAAACCGAATTCCTGTTGAAGTGGTGGAGGTCATTGATGGCGATACTATTAAAGTTGATATCAATGGGAAAGAGGAGAAGATTCGCTATTTATTAGTGGATACACCAGAGTTATCAGGTGATGAACCTTTTGCGCAGGAAGCAAAGCAGCTCAATGAAGCGCTTCTTAGTGAGGGGAAAGTTGAGATTGAGTATGATTTTGGTGATCGCAAAGATAAATATGATCGTACGTTAGCCTATGTTTATGTAGATGGTAAAATGGTGCAGGAGTCGCTACTTGAAGCGGGAATGGCTGAGGTTGCCTACATCTATCCGCCGAACGTTAAACATTTGTGGAAGCTGTGGCGGGCTGAACGTGAAGGAAAGAAAGCAGACGCCGGGCTTTGGGCAATGTCTGAGCAGAAGGTTTTTGCTTAATAACTTTTAAAGTTGCGTGGCTATTAATTAACTAAAATTATCTTTCAAAATAGCGTGGTTTTTTTCTAAAACAAACATTTCCGCCTCGGGGACTGTGTAAGACCAACAGTTGATGAGGCGGTTTTAATCAGGAGTTAAAGGTCTTTATCCTTCAAGCGGTTTATTGTCTTGGTCAGAAGGGTTCTGCTGTTGATCGCTCAAAAGCTGTTCTTCTGAAGTGGTTGTTAGGTGTTCCGAGGCCGACATTGGTGAGATATGATTGGGTTTAGCAGTTGCTGGTTTTTGATCATCACCAAGCTTATGTTCGGTACTGTTAGTTAATATTTCTTCGCCTTGAAGCAGTTCTGACGTCTGCTCGGAAGCCGCCATTGTAATGCTATCTACTGAATCCTCATCCAAACTTGGCGCAACCAGTTTCCCGTTATCAAGCAGTCTGAATTTTGTTGTGCTAGCAGGAGGAATCGTATTTTCCAGCAGATTTTGATTATTTTCAGCAACCAGTCTCGCTTCGCCTTCGTTCAGTATCGCGCTGTTACTTTGGTGATCATTAACTGGGGTTGAAAGCAATTCGTCATCGGCTGCCTTCCCCTGTGTGCTCACAGGCGCAGTCAGTTGTGGTGCATCCTCATATTGATGAAGTTTTGCTTGTAGTGCAGTGATTTGGTCAATCATATCCGTCATTTTTCCCTGGTCTAATTGTCTTTTTTCAAATTGTAGCTCAATTGCTTGCAACTGTTCTTCTTTTATCACCCGAGAATAGCGAATGATTTTGCGGATCTGAAAGAAAATGATGCAGGCGAAAGGTAGTAGAAATAGCACAACATAGCCAGTGGTTGTCTGGAAGAAATCAAAGAGATAACCAGCTTTTGGAATCGAGAAATTGTATTTAGAAATCACACGATCTGCAGCAGCAGGGACATCATCGGCCTGGGCAACATTGATTCCTTTTGTTTTGAATGAAAGTGTGCCATCCTTGTCGATGACTTTGATCACCTGATGGGTAATCAAGTGATTAAATGAAAGTGGGTCCGAGGATTTGAAGGTAATAATGTCCCCTTTTTCAAGCGTGGATACATCTACTGAGCGCCCAACGACTAGATCGCCAGCCTGAAATGTTGGTTTCATTGAATCAGAAAGGACAGAAAAGAAACGAACGCCTAAGAAATTTCGATCTTTATGCCCGCTCGCAATCATTAAAATGGTTACGAGGAGAAGCAGTAACGAAAGTCCAAGAATGATAGAGGAAATATTGCTGGCGATGTTGCTCCGTTTTTGAGTGACAGGTATTGCTGAATGCTGTGCGTTTTCCATTTGTTAAGTCCTCACTTTAATTTGGATTGTTCACTTTCTTTTTTAAAGAAAACTCAGTGTGCTAGTTGAAAATTACACAATGATGTATCTTATTCAGGCAACGTAACTTTATTCAAATTGTTTTTCGGGGTTATTTCGCACTTGAACCCCTTCACTAATGATATCGAACTTCCAGAAAAGATCTTGCCCAAGGTTAGTGACATTTGTCGCCATCGTTGCCTTGACTTCATAATGAACTGTTTCACCTGCTTCGATTGCTTGCTCAGCAGTATAAGGAGATTGAAACGTCCATTCTGAAGCTTTTTTTGTGAAAATTTCTTGACCATCTTGATAGAGGCTAATGGTCAACAATCGGTCTAAGTCACCGTCATGGGTTTCAAAGTAGATTCGGTAGTACACAGGAACGGTACTTTTATTCTGCAAGTTTAGCGCCTTACGAATGGACTCTGTAGGCGCTAAGTTAAGATCGCTACTTAAGAAGACTGGTTTGCCATCGTTGATCTCTAGCTGGACTTTGCCTGTTTCAATATGATTATTTCGGACAATGGCAACTGGTTGAATGAGTGCAGAAACTGTGAATGCCATGACTGCCAAAAGTATCAGGAAAAGAACAGTGCTGATGATGTACTTGCTAGGTGGATTCTTCATCGTCCGTATCCCCCTCTAAAACCCCATTAATTTTCTACTCATTTGTAGCACCAATGCTCCAAAGAATATTGCCTTTAAACTGTTTGCCCTGATAGATATTTCCGGCCCATGTAGGAATATAAGCAGTAACGGAAATCATCGTAAAAGTTTGATGCGATTTATTTTCTTTTAGTAAAAGTGACAATGGCTCATCTTGGAGTTTCTTAAAGCTATCATCAAAAAGGACGACGTTATTCCCTTGTCTGATTTTTACTTTGAGCACATCCGACAGCGGCTCTTTTTCATCTTCGCTTGTAGAGGAAAAACTCGTATGTAGGAGGACATCTTGGTCATGGTCAACCCGAAGCGCAAAGTATTTCTCCACTGAGTCTCCTGGAACTGCATTGGTGAGCTCAATTGGTGTGTTGCTTTGCGGTTCTTTTGGAACCAAGATTAATTCAATTTGTTTTTTTGGCTGCTCCGTTGGTGCGGAAATTTTTTTATCAGTAACTGAAGTAGCTTGCTGCCGATGATGGCAACAACATAATAGGCATATGAGCAGTAGAATGAGGAGAATCAAAATGATGATTCTCTCAATAAAGCGTCTTTTGGTCGGATTATTTGCAGGCAGTTCTTCCATATTCCGCTCCCTCCTGCAACAGAGTTTTGTCGCATTCTTTTAATCCTCAGGTAGGAGAAAGGAATACTCAGACTACAAGTATTCCTTTGCACCCATACTATTTAGAAAATAAGTGAAGCGTTTCCGTCTAATTGTGTTGCATTCAGCTTCACGTCGAATGTGAAGTCTGTGCCTTGGAATGAATTTCCTGTTATAAGGCCAGGAAGTTCAACTGATACTTTGTAGACAGCTGATTGACCAGGTTGTAATGTGCCAGTCATAGATGCTAAATTAAGTGCAGTACCATTTGTGACGCCAAAGACTGTACCAGTAATGCCATCAAGTGAAGTAGAAGAAGCTAATTGCTTCGCCAATGTGAATTTAAGAAGTGTTGCTAATTGGCTACCGTGTTCACCATCGAAGTAGACTCTGTATTTAAGTGGAAGTGAGCCTTCGTTCTTTACAAGAAGATATTTCGTTTCGCTCTTTCCTGGCTCCCAGTTTGTGAAGTTGAAAATTTTACTTGAAGTATTGCCTTTTAGATTCATAAATGCACTAGGTTGGTCTGCTGCGACTGGGAATGCACCGCTTGTGATCTCGTTTGAAGCTGGTGTTGTAATCACGGCTGAGCTATTTCCAGCATAGAAGCTAGCGCTTAATGTACCAGCCTTGATGTAGTTATCCTCATTTTTCGCCTTGTCTGTGAACCAAGCAAAAGTCCCGATTGTTAGTAACGCAACACAAGCAAGTAAAGCAATTGCACTTGTCAATAATTTTCTTTTCGTACCTTTAAGCATTTTCCATCCTCCAGCTCTCGTTTTACTTTTTAATTGGCTAAAAATTGAAACCCTAGGTTCACCTCCGCTATCTTAAAATCAAATTCGGCCCAGTATGTATGAAACCTTTTCACAAACCGATAGTGTACAGCTCAGGTGTTGAGCCTTTCGAATTCTATGCGCAGTAAAACATGATTATTTACGAAAAATATTTTTCTCATTTGAGAATGGAATGACAAGTTGTCGAATAGCTGCAACCATTCGTTATCGCAGTTTTAATTGCAGGACCCCAAGGGTTGCTGGTACACTGTGAGTAACATAATGGCATAAACGGAAGGAGCATCGATTATGACGAAAGAGAAGATTGGCTTTATTGGAACCGGTGTGATGGGGCGCAGTATGGCAGGGCATATGCTGAGAGCAGGGCATCCAGTATATGTGTACACTAGAACAAAAGAGAAGGCAGATGATCTGCTAGCACAAGGTGCTGTCTGGGTTCATTCTCCGAAGGAGATGGCGGGACTAGTTGATGTTGTTATTACCATGGTAGGTTACCCTGCGGATGTGCAGGCGATCTACTTCGGTGACGAGGGATTAATTGCTAATGGGCGACCAGGGCTTGTTTTAATTGATATGACTACTTCAACACCCACTTTGGCAGTGGAGATCAATCAAGCGGCTAAAATAAGAGGAATCGATACATTGGATGCACCAGTATCCGGTGGTGACGTAGGCGCAAAACAGGCAAAGCTAACGATTATGGTTGGCGGGGATAAAGCTGTTTATCATAAAACGTTGCCGATATTTGAAAAGATGGGTAGTAATTGTACTTACCTCGGAGAAGCAGGCAGTGGGCAACATACCAAAATGGCAAATCAAATTGCGATAGCCGGCACGATGATTGGGATTTGTGAAGCATTCGTTTATGCTGAAAAAGCAGGACTAGAGCCTGAAGCGGTATTGGCAACTATTTCTGCAGGCGCAGCTTCCAGTTGGTCGATGGTCAACTATATGCCAAGAATTTTTGCAGGCGACTTTGCGCCAGGATTTTACATTAAGCACTTTGTTAAAGATATGACAATAGCTTTGGATGAAGCAGAGAAATTGGGAATGATCACGCCTGGTCTATCCACGGTTAAAAAGATGTATGATGAGCTAGTTGAGCGGGGGGAATCAGAATCTGGCACACAAGCACTTTATAAATATTGGGATTAGTTAATGGTGACGTGGTAGATGCGGCAAAATGTGATCCTGTTTGTAATTGAAGCTTGTTGTTTAGCAGTGGAAAAGTGAATCAATGAGTCGCGAAAAATCAAGAGACACTGAGTGCTAGCACTAGTCTTCTTGATTTTTTTGATCTGTTGCTTTTCTCTCTTCTAAATAATGAATGAGGTAGTCAGTACTATGATCTGATAGATAGCCGGTTGAATCAATTTTTTTGATAATTTGGTCGAGCTTTTCATGATCATGCAGTGTGCTTTTTGATCGATGGCGTTTAAAGTAACTGGTGATCGAACTAGTCAGTGCACCGATGATGCCAATTCCAAACAACATGAGAATAACAGCGAGAAATCTACCAAGCTCGGTAACGGGTGCAATGTCACCATAGCCAACAGTTGTTATCGTGACAATCGCCCACCAGAGCGCATCACCGTAGCCATTAATAGCTGGTTCAACTAGCGCGACAGGAATGGGAATCAGTACTAACAAAATCCCTGTAAGGATGAGAAACTTATCAAGTCCATTGATAACCAGTATATCCGAAATCGGCTGTAGATAGCGTCTAAACACAACAAAAGTACGGAGGCTTCTAAAAATACGCGCAGATCGAAATACGCCGCTAAGTGGTAGAATAGCGATCAAATCTAGTGGATGCTTTTTGACAAAGGTGCGTTTATTTTCTGCCCAAATCAGTCGAAGCGTATAGTCAAGAACGAATAAGAGCCATATAAAGAAATTCAACTCAGTGGCAATTTTGCCGCGGAAGAAAAGTAATCCTAGCGAAGTGATTGCTAGTAGTAGCATCGAAAATTCATAAATAAACAATGGAGTTTGCTTGTTTTTCATTTTCGTTTTTCCCCCATAATATTTCCGAGTACGAAGCTCGTTTTAATTCGTGCAAACTGCTTGTACCCTATCTTTATTATACTGCCAATCGTTAGGGATGCGGTAGTTGTTATTTGAAAACAAAAAAGCACATGCAAATGATGTGCTAGAACCATCTATTAATGCGCCATTTTGTGAACCACTAGTTTCAATCACCACTACTTCAAATGTAAATATGCTTCCATCCGGTTCAGACCCTCAACAATGTTCTCCATGCTACAAGCATAAGATAAGCGAAAGTATCCTTCTCCAACTGGAGAAAACGCCGAGCCTGGAACGACGGCTACTTTCGCGTTCTTCACAAGGTTTAAGGCAAACTCCATCGAATTTTCCTTTGAATTAATTGGTAATTTGACGAAAAAGTAAAAAGCACCGTCTGGATATACAGTCTCAAATCCCATTTTCTTCAGTCGCTCATCGACATAGCGGCGCCTATTTTCATAAGCAAGGCGCATTGGAATTGGATCGTCAAAGCCATTTGTCAAAGCCTCAATAGCAGCATATTGTGAAATCGATGAAGAACAAGTGACATTGTACTGATGCACCTTAAGTAGATGCTTACAAATGGCCGCTGGTGCTAGCAAGAAGCCAATTCGCCAACCAGTCATGGAATGCGACTTAGATAGACCGTTGACGACAAGTGTTTGCTCGCGCAACAACGTTGCAATCGAGAAGTGCTCTTCAGTGAGTTCACTATAGATCTCATCGGTAATGACTAAAATATTACGTCCCCGTAGCACATCTGCAATCGCTGTAAGCTCAGCTTCAGTAAGGGTAACACCAGTTGGATTGGATGGGTAGGTCAAAATAATGCATTTCGTTTTCTCTGTTAGATGTGCTTCAATTTGCTCCGGTGTCACTTTAAAAAACGACTCTCTAGTATCAATGTGAACGGTCTTGGCACCACAGGTCGTCACGATTGGTTCATAGCCTGGATAAACTGGGCTTGGAATCAGGACTTCATCACCAATTTTCAAAATCGAGCGAAGTGCAATATCGAGTGCCTCGCTTGCACCAACAGTGACAATGATTTCATTCGCTGAGTAGTTTAAGTGATATTTCCGATTAAAATAAGTACTGGCAGCTTCCCGGAGCTTAAGTAGGCCAGCATTGGGTGTATAAATTGTGTGGTTGGCATGAATCGCATTAATAGCAGCGGTTTTGATATGCTCCGGCGTATTGAAATCAGGCTCGCCAATCGTGAAAGAAATAACATCATCAATATCGGCAATTAAGTTATAAAACTGACGAATCCCTGAAATCTGAATACTCGTTGTCAACGGGTTAAGAAACTGCTCCATCTTCATCACTCTTTTCTATATTTAGTCGCTGGAATCGTTGGCATAGAATCGCCAAGACGGGTAAACTGTGCGCCATTAAACTTTGGCCCAGAGGATTTAACCTCTACCTCTTTACATCCAGTATAATCACTTAGAATTTTTTTTGCCATATTCAGACCCATTCTTGTTTGTGGGTTTCGATAAGTGTCAGATAAATGCCCTAGATGTGAGAGGGAGGCAAAGTCTGATTTAGTAGCAGTCGTATGAAATAAGTAGTCACCACAAGCAATAAGAACAGTCGAGACCTGCTGTGAGTGAGAGGCGTTCGCAGAAAACTGAAGTCCCTTCTTCTCTGCTTTACCCTCTTGCAGTAGTTTATCAATAGAGACGCGCTTAAGCGTGTAGAGGAACTTAGGGCTAGGCGCCGTCTTTGCATGTTTATTAACTGTGAATAACGCTTCGGAAAGCTCTGTAATCGAATAATGTTTCATTTTTAAGCTCACTTTTATCATAGGATTATCAAATTATAGCATTTCTAGCGAACTGAATAAATAAGGAAGACTTTTTGCAAGTAGTCATGTTCCAAGAAAAAGCAGTGTTGACCGAAATGTGGTGGGAAAACCAAACCCCATTACACAATCCAGTTTAACACTGCTCTTTTATAAAAAAACATCTAGTCTCGCGAATAAATATTAATGTTTTCCGTGAAACCCATTTGCTGCTGGCTAAAAGGCATTGGATAACCACCACCGAATCCCGCGCCAGCTGGGTAAGCCGGATACGCTTGCGATGGGTAAGGTACTGGGTAAGGTGCTGGATATGGGTAAGGATAAGGTGGGCGATTGAATAGTAATCCACCAATTGCCAGACCACCTAGAAACGGAATAAACGGAAAGAATCGTTCGTCCTCACCGTGAGGCTGCTCAGCAAAATATGAGGGCTGATCTGTATATTCTGGGTACATTTGAAACCTCCAATTACTTTTGATTTTGTCCACGCCACTCCAAATCGATGATTTGGCAAGTGGCGTGCATGTCAGAAATGCCCTGCGAAACAAGCCTGAAAGGCGAATGAGAGCATCGGCATTCACGGCACCACGCCACTCCAAATCGATGATTTGGCAAGTGGCGTGCATGTCAGAAATACCCAGCGAAACAAGCCTGAAAGGCGAATGAGAGCATCGGCATTCACGGCACCACGCCACTTGCCAAATCGATGATTTGGCAAGTGGCGTGCATGTCAGAAATGCCCTGCGAGTCAAGCCTGAAAGGCGAATGAGAGCATCGGCATTCACGGCACCACGCCACTCCAAATCGATGATTTGGCAAGTGGACCGTGATGCTTTAATCCGAGAAGCAGATTAACTAGCAGAACGCGTGTCAGAACAGTCCAAACAAAGCGAGACGACTGTTCATGGCTTGCAATTTGTAATGATGCCTTATTTGAGGGAATAAAGGCAGATAATGCACCATGTTATCAAAATAGTTTATGGGATAACCACTTAAATAGCGCCTGTCCCCTTTTTCGACTTTGCAGCGATTGCCCGAAAATGTTAAAGTAATACTAAATCTGAAACATTGTGGAGGCAAACAAATGAAAAAACTTTCTGCAGATGAAATCATTTCGTTTATCGGTAATAGCAAGAAATCAACGCCCGTGAAAGTATATTTAAAAGGCGCACTTGATAAAATTCAATTTAGTGATCAGATCCAAACCTTTATTCATGGTGAGACCGGGGTTGTTTTTGGGGAATGGGCTGATGTAAAGCAGCTTTTAGATGAAAATAAATCACTTATAAATGATTTTGTCATTGAGAATGACAGACGTCATTCGGCTATTCCGCTTCTAGATCAAAAAGAAGTGAATGCCCGAATCGAGCCGGGTGCTATTATTCGTGATCAAGTTGAAATTGGTGACAATGCTGTCATTATGATGGGTGCAATCATTAATATCGGCGTCACAATTGGTGCGAAAACAATGATTGATATGGGTGCGGTTCTTGGCGGCCGTGTTGAAGTCGGAAGCAATTGTCATATTGGCGCTGGTGCGGTGCTTGCTGGTGTTATTGAACCACCATCTGCGATGCCAGTTGTGATTGAGGATGGCGTTTTGGTTGGCGCTAATGCAGTGATTTTAGAAGGTGTCCGTGTTGGAAGCGGTGCCGTTGTTGCCGCAGGGGCAATTGTTGTTCAAGATGTGCCTGCTAATACTGTTGTAGCTGGTGTTCCAGCTAGGGTTATCAAAACAATTGATCAAGTCGATCAATCGAAAATTGAAATGAAGGCTGAGCTTAGAAAGCTGTAATTACACTTGAAAAGTGATTATTTATAAAGTTTTAACGTTTTTGAAGGAAGCAATAGGATAATGGAGGTTGTTAAATGATTAAGGCAGTTGTATTTGATTGTGATGGTTTATTAGTCGATACAGAATCTGCGTGGTACGAGGCATATGAGGAAGTATTGGCAGGGTATGGTTTTGAGATTTCGTTAACGGAGTTTGCGGTGTCGATTGGAGGAGATGATTCACCGCTTGTCCGGTTTATCCGAGATAATGACATCGATACGCTCGATGTTGCAACAGTAGCAGAGGAGATTCGCCAATTGCATGATAAGAAAATGGCGCATCCTAATCTACTCCCAGGAGTTAAAGATTATTTACAAGCAGCGCAAGCAGCTGGTCTACGCATTGCACTAGCCTCTAGCTCGAATCATGAATGGGTAGAAGGCTATACACGTAAATTAGGTATTTTTGATTTCTTTGAAGTAATCAAAACAGGTGATCAAGTGGAGAAAGTCAAACCTGATCCAGCATTGTACCGTGAAGCAGTTACCGCTCTTGGCGTTATGCCTTCGGAAGCGGTGGCGTTTGAGGACTCATTAAATGGTCTAAATGCAGCACTGGCGGCAGGACTACACTGTGTTGTTGTACCGAACCGAGTGACCAGTCATTTTGATTTTCAGGGACATGCTTTGCGATTAACTTCTATGGAAGAAATGCCGCTCGAGCGGGTGCTGGCCTCGATTGCTATTGCGATCTAGGACGTGGAATGTTTTTGATTATTGTCTGAAAAATCGAGTACTATTCTGAAATAGCTAGGATTCTAGCCATTTCAGAATAGTACTCGATTTTTTTATTTTCTATTCCTGTATTGTCTCTCCAATTATTCTAGTAATTTGTTTGAATAACAAAGCAGACTAGTGCTATTGTCGTGATTTGGTCAGATGTCGTACTAATGATGAAGGAGGAACGAATGAAGTAGATACCGTTGTGAACTTCATAGCGCTGGTGCAATGCAATAAAAATTATCAACGATGGTTAATTGTTATATTATGACATGAAAGAAGATGGTTAAGTAGATATGATAAAAAAAGCTAAACTGCTATTCATTTTAATATGCTTTCTGTCAAGTAGATAGAGGGAATAATCAAAATACATGCCGTTACGCAGCCATATTCCGACATTCAATCAGTGGGGATGGATGACTAGCTTTTCTTGTAGTCTTTCGTGATTATAAAAATGAATATAGTCTCTGATAGCTTCTTCTAGCTGATCGTAAGTATCGAAATTCCTTCGTATGATAAAAACAACTTTAAGGATGAGCTAGTAATATCTTTATTTTGCAAGAAAAGATAATAGTTTTAAAAATTTTGCGTAATTAGCAATAAAAATGCGATAATGAAGATGAGTACCATTCTAGGCAGAGATCAATTTTAACTAATAGTATCACATTTGTAGTTATGATGATTATATGTTGTTGATTCTGAGGGTGATGGGTTCTAAGTGGGTGCGATGTTTTAAAGGGGAAGAGAAAATGAGTCAGACGAAAAAAATCAAAGCTTTGGAAGCATTACAGAAAGAATTTCAGGTATATCAACAAGTTTACCAAGAGCAGCAAGAGACATTGAAGAAAAGGAAGAAAAAAATTATTTATCTTGTATTGACGGCCTTGCTGGCCATTGTGTTGGTAGTGCTAATTGGTATGCAGATGTTGCCAGCAGGTGCTTTAGAAAAGGAAAACAAAGCAGTACAGTCAAACAAGCGAGTAGAGGAATTTGGTGAGCCATCAGCCTTTTTGACTAAAGAGCAAAAAGAAGACTGGACTGAAAAAGAAGTCGATGATAGCCAAGTATTTATTCAGTTTTCAAGTGAACTAGAGGTACTTGCCGGAAGTACTCAGCTAAACCTGCAGCTAGTCAATCCGCCGTATAGCGCGTATGATATGGTTGTACAGGTTGTGATGCAGCATAACTCATCAGATATACTGTATCGTAGCGATCTTCTTAATCCAGGTGATGTTCTTGAAACTGTAGAGTTATCAACAATGCTGGAATCTGGTAACTTTCCAATTCTAATGCAATACAGTTTCTATGAAGAAGATGGAGAAACGTTTGTAGGGGAGTATGAAATGGAAGCGGACATCAACGTTCATTGATGTTGTGGACCATAGTTGCCGAGATTGTAAAAGGGCCACTAGGTCAAGGAAAGTACACAGTTTGCAAATGAGCTATAGCAATGAAGTTTTAAGAGGTGATATGGGCGTGAGTTTATTTAAAAGTCATTTTTATACGGTGCTTGTGGCCTCTTTTGTGATAGTCACAATCTTTGCGTTACGGCCAGTTGTAGAAGCAGTTAAAGAATCTAATCCTGAAGTAGCAATGGTCAATGTGAGCGTTCCGATAGAAGAATTAAACCGGATTAACGAATCAATTCCCATTGATCAATTAAACATGCCAGCAGAACAACCAGCGGTCGGTGTACCAACTGATTCGGAAGTGGCGCAAAATGAAGTTGTCTTACCAAATACGGGTTGGTGATCCTAACGAAAATTCGGCGCTTCTGTATTCAGTAAAAAGCTCCCATCGGTTGAGTATGCCTAAGTTGTGTAACTAGGCTACGCTCAGGATGAGAGCTTGTTTAAATTAAAACGTATCAGAACTACCTGATTCTAAGTCCATTTCTTGATAAGTACCGCCTTTATAGAAATCAATCCAGTCTTCGTAATAAGGATTTTCCCATTCGGTGCCATCAGTGAATTCTACAGAAGTGACACAGGAAATGACTTTACTTAAATTTCGTTGATGTAATAATTGTGTGGAATCGATTATCTCGCCATTTGGCGGAATTGGTGTTTCTATATAACCACGAACCTCTAAATTACCACTCGTTCCTCTAATATGAACAGGATTTCCATCCGCATCAAAACCAAGGATAGAAACATTTGTTTTTGCAACCGTTTTATCTGTTGTATTACGGACTGTCATCTCTAAAACATCATAAGCATCTTCCTGTTTCAATTTCTCATCAGCTGTCAAAACATCTTGCTCATCAGCTTTCTTTTGTAAATTGTCATGGTCGTTAGCATACTGCTCCTCAGATACTTCATTGAGCTTGTTCGTGAAAACTTCATCATTAGGGAAAAGCTCTAAAGCTGTTTCAAGTGATGCAATTGCCTTTTTATAGTTGTTTTCATCGACGTAATCATCCACTTTTGTTAAAACATCTTCCTTGAATTGATCTGCTTCTTCCGTCATCAATGCCTGCGCTTGATCGTAGTAGGCTGGATCCACTTGTGTAACACGGATCAGTGACATGTAAGCATCAATGTAATCTTTCTGTGATATCTGTTCAACACCGTCACGGTAGTAGTCTCTTGATGTTTCCACTTCTTCAATATAGGAAGTAACGGTATCGGTTTTTGGTGCGACAATTGGGTATTCTGATAAGCTGTTAAGCTTATAAATGGCTTCTTCACTCGTCATTTCTTCATTATAATAAGCTTCACTGATTGCGTTCACTTCGGTAACCAGCGCGTTTTCTGATTGTTTCACATATTCACGGTTGTCTTGGATTCTCTCATCGTAAATTTGGCTAGCATGTTCCGAGTCCCCAGAGGCTAGTGCGGCCTGAAAGGAAGACACAGGCGAGTTCAATATAAGAATAAAGGCAACTGCAACAATAAGCCAACCAGCTGCAATCATCACACCGACCATAGCATTTTTCTTTTTCACCTGTAAGGTTGGGCTAATTTGTTCCTTGCAACAATGGCACTCCACTGCATTTTCTTCGAGTTGTGATCCACATTTAGGGCAGAGCATCTTTTTTCCTCCTGAGTATAAACTAATGTCTATTCTACCGTATAATTCAGCATTTTAAAACAGAAAAATCAAAGATTTGACAAATTTCGCAATGGGCATAAGAAAAAAGAATTTTGGTGTATACGGCTTTTTCACTAGGCTCGTCTACTTTAAAGGCACGATGATTGTGTGCCAAACCAAAATTCTTTCCGTGTGTAAAGTGACTACTTATGCTCGTTTTTTGACGTCATGTTCACACCCAAAATACCGCCCATCATTGCAGTAAGGATGTAACTAACGTAGTAAATCAATTGCTTAGTAGTAAAAAGGGAGTCGAGCCCTAGATACTGATAGAGAAAAATAATGAGCGTGTAGATTAACCCAGTTCCTCCGCCAAGCATCCATCCAGCCCGCTTGCCTTTGCCGCCAGAAATAAATCCTCCGATAAATAACGAGAAGAATGAAATGAATAAAATGATGTAACCAACAGTTGTTTCACTTGTATCAGTAAAGCGTAAAATGAGAGAGAAAATTAGGCTGGATACAGCTGCTAGAACAAAAATTGTGATCAGCCCATATAACACGGCTGCACTGATTTTTTTCGTTTCGATTGAAATCACCTCTTTTATTAAGATACTGGACACGCTAATCAACTATATGAAAGAAGAAAACTGAAAATGCCTTTTTTATAAAAACGTTCCGAAATTATTAGCGAAGCCCATTTTTCAAGCAGCTAACTAATAAAAACCTTCGATAGAAATCGGCCGACAACTGGGACTTTCTGAACTTCCTCTTTGCCGACAACTCCTGTAATCATCAGCAGGATTAGAAAAATGAACAGCATTGAAAGTGTGCTGTACAGTAAATTTTGCACGATGCCAGCTGTGATAAATACAGCTGAGTTTAATAGATGCCCAACATAACCTGTAATGACCATGATCAGGGTAACGACAACATACTCGCGCACATAGATTGGGACACGAATTTTTTTTGAAATAGAGATAAAGTGTAGCCACGTAATCAGCATCATTCCAATTCCTAGTGAAAGTGTGACACCCATGATGCCAAAGCGTGGCTGTGTGGCGAGCACTAAGATTAGAACTGTCTTGACAATCGCACCAGCAAAACTATTCACCATTGCAGCGCTAGCCATATTCATCGCCTGTAACGCAGCCTGAAGCGGACCTTGATAGAAAAAGAAAATAAAGAATGGTGCGAGAAATTTTACATAATGCGCTGCGTGGGTACTCCCGTACATCACATACATGAGCGGTTCGGCCAGTACATACATAATCACAACACAAATAGCACCGCTGATAAAAGTGAAGCGGAGCGACTGCTGCAGTTGATATTCAACTAATCTGAACTTCTTCTTACTATAAGCTTCGCTAATGGCAGGAATCAGAGAAGTGCCAAGTGAAACTGTAATAAAGGAAGGAAGCATCAATAAAGGCAATGCATACCCTGTTAACTCACCATATAACTTGGTTGCATTCACCGTTGTCACACCAGCAATCGCAAGACTTTGGGCAACAACAATCGGCTCTAAAAACCAGGCAATCGAACCAACAATCCGGCTACCAGTCGTTGGTATAGCTACTGTCATTAATTCACTAAAAACCCCTCTTCCACCATGTAAATGTGAAAAAAACTTCGTTCGAAGTCGGAAACTTTTTCGAAATTTAAATCGACCCATTAAATAAAGAAGTGATAATAGCTCGCCAAAAATCGCTGCCACAATTGCTCCAGCTGTTGCATATTCAATACCGTAAGGAAGAAACTTCCTCGTGAAAAAGACAATCAAAGAAATACGGACAGCTTGTTCCAAAATCAGTGAAAAGGCAAAAGGGTTCATCTGCTGTTTTCCTTGGAAATAGCCGCGTAGAACAGCGGAGATTGCTGAAATCGGAATGATTGGTGTCATTGCGAGTAGCGGATAATAGACACGATGATCAGTAAATAAATGTTCTGCTAGAAACTTTGCCCCGAAAAAGAGCAATGGTGTAAAAATAATTGAAAGAATTACGGTTGCAGTGAGCGAGATGACAAGAATTGATTTCACCTTGCGATGATCGCCAACCGCATTTGCTTCCGCAACAAATTTTGAAATCGCCACCGGTAGACCAATTTGGGTAATCGCAATGACTAAGAACAAAGTAGGCGAAGCCATCATATAGAGCCCCACGCCCTCTTCACCAACAAAGCGTGCTAAAACAACCCGATTAATGAAGCCGAGTATTCTTGTGATTAGTCCTGCAAATAATAAAATGAGTGTACCTTTAAAAAATCTTGACATTGAGCCACACCAGCCTTTTCATTCCGACAACAATCCAGTACAATAAGATATGCTATAAGTAGACAAGCTTATGAATCAAGTTCGTCAAAAATAATGTAAATCGTAGGGCGCAGTCCCTACTTTTCACGGTTTCACAAGTGTTTTAAATGAAAAAAGAAAATGAACAAATGAATGAAGAGGACTAATATGCATCCAAATAACGAATACCGCGAACTTCTGCGGCCGATGGTACAACTTAAATTGAGGGAATTCAACCTACTAGGGTATAAAAATATCACTGAAGAACTGTTTTGGGCGTTTCTAACGGAGTTTAAATGGAAAGGAATCACAGTACCAATGCGGTTACATCAAGCGGCAAGCGAAGTGCTTTCTGTAAAGATGTCAGAGTATATGGATTATGCTTCTCTCAGCGTGATAAAGAAATCTGCCGGTCGTTCTAAACTGACGACATTAGATAAAGATGAAATTCGAAAATTATTTTAACCTTGAGTGTATTAGTAGTGCCATTTCAAAACTTTAATTTGTCAAAAGGCTTCTTGCTATTTAATTCGAGAATGGAATTAACCAGCAGAACGGACCGTGCCACTTCAAATTTTAAATTGGATAGTAGAATGCTTGTCAGAAATACACCGCATTATAACTGGTTGTAGATTCGCAAAGAGAGGCGCCATCGCCAAAATTTTGGACGCGCCCTAGGCAGTTTGACAATTTCGGGGTATAATGAATTTTTAAATGAAAAGGAATAAAACGGATGATTACACAGGGGAATATGACTATTTAAGATACTTTATCTACATTAATTAGTAGAGAATCAAAGTTTTGCTTTCACGATCGTTAAGGTTGTTTTTTATATAGTAGAAAGTTTAAGGAGGTACATAGGGTGTTAAAAAAGGGTAGAATTTTTACGTTTTTTGCAATTGTGATGGCAATGCTCATCTTATTTGGCTTTACATTAAAGCCAATTGCAGAAGATATTAAACTAGGGTTAGATTTACAAGGCGGTTTTGAAGTTCTCTATCAGGTTGAGCCGGCTGAAAAGGGTCAGGTGATTGATGATGAGGCTATGAAAGCAACGGTTTCTGCTTTAGATAAGCGTGTCAATGCGCTTGGGGTCAATGAGCCGAATATTACGATTGAGGAAAATAATCAAATTCGGGTTCAGCTGGCAGGCGTAACCGATCAAGAGAAAGCGCGGGAAATATTGTCCACAGAGGCAAATCTAACTTTCCGTGATTATCAAGATAATGTCGTATTAGACGGGCAAGACCTTGTTGAAGGTGGCGCTTCTGTTGGTATTAACAACAAGAATCAATATGAGATTCGCTTGGAATTGAAAGATGCCGATAAATTTGGCCAAGTTACGAGTCAGATTGCAGCACTGGCACCAAATAACCAAATGATCACTTGGTTAGATTTCGAAGAGGGGGTTGATTCCTACGCAGCTGAGAAAACAAAGGCAACGCCTAAGTTTATTTCAGATCCATTTGTAGCTGAAACAATTAACTCTGATACTGCAACGATTTCTGGTAATTTTACAAAGGAATCAGCAGAGGATTTAGCAGACATTTTGAATGCAGGTGCATTACCTGTTAAACTAACCGACATCTATTCAACGTCAGTAGGTGCTCAGTTCGGTGAGCAAGCTTTGCATGAAACAGTACTTGCAGGAATTATTGCTTTACTACTTGTTTTCGCGTTTATGATCTATTTCTACAGATTCCCAGGGGTTCTAGCAGCAATTACACTGTCAGCGTATTGCTACTTTATGATTTTGATCTTTGAGAAGATCAATGGTGTCCTGACCTTGCCAGGTATTGCCGCCTTGATTCTGGGGATTGGTATTGCGGTTGATGCGAATATCATCTCGGATGAGCGGATTAAAGATGAGCTGAAAAAGGGACGCTCCGTTAAAGCAGCATTCAAAGAGGGAAATAAGAATTCACTTTCTACCATCATTGATGCTCACGTAACAACTTTTATTGTTGGTGTCGTCTTATTCATCTTTGGTACCAGCTCTGTTAAAGGGTTTGCGACGATGTTGATCATTAGTATTATCGTTGGATTCTGTACAGCCGTTTTCGGTACGCGTGCCATCATGGCACTATGGGTCAGGAGTAACTTCCTTGATAAGCGTCTTGGCTGGTGGAACGTAAAAGAAAAAGATGTTATGAAATTGAAAGATGTTAAAAATGATCTCGATATTCCAACGAGATTTGATAGGTTAGATTTTATTAAACACGGAAGAAAGTTTTTCACAGCATCTGCAATTGTGACAGTAGTCGGAATCGTTGCATTGCTACTAGTGGGGCTCAATACGAGTATTGATTTTTCTAGTGGTTCACGTATCCAAGTCAACGCAGACAATAAGCTGGAAATTAGTGAAGTTGAGAAGAAATTTGATGATATGGGTCTTAAAGTCGAAGATGCTGTCTATGCAGGTGGAGACCACAAGTCAGTTATCGTACGAACAAAAGGTGTGTTGTCCAAAGAAGAAGTCAATAAACTGACAGCAGAGTTAGATGATACCTACGGTCAAAATCCAAATATCAGCACAGTATCACCGACAGTTGGTAAAGCACTTGCCCAAAATGCTTTCAAAGCAGTGCTCTTTGCTTCAATTGGAATTGTGGTCTATGTGACACTTCGCTTTGAATGGCGGATGGCCATTGCAGCGATCATTTCACTGTTGCATGATGCGTTCTTTATTGTAACAGTGTTCAGTATCACAAGGCTTGAAGTCGATGTTACCTTTATTGCGGCGGTACTGACGATTATTGGTTACTCGATAAACGATACCATAGTTACCTTTGACCGGATTCGTGAGAATATGCACAAACTTGGTCGGGTACGTACGAAGGATGATATTTCACGGATTGCCAACATCAGTATCCGTCAAACATTGAAGCGGTCAATCAATACAGTTGTCACCGTTATTCTAACAGTACTTGCCATGTTAATCTTCGGAAGTCACGCGATTTTCAACTTTAACTTTGCCTTACTTGTCGGTTTAGTGATAGGTATGTACTCATCAGTTCTGATTGCCGTACCAACTTGGGTTTTCTTTAAAAAGAGAGAATTCGATAAGCGCGGACCATTTAAGACGGTTAAGGAAAGACGTAGTGAAGAAGGAACTGTTTAAAAATTATATCAGAGTGTGGTGCAGTAATATTACTGTTGCCACACTCTTTTTTTTGGCAGGATTGGTGGTCAGAAATAAGAGGGTATATAGAATATTTTCATATCTCGATGCGAGAAACTCCTGTATAATAGAAATATTGGTTTACAGGGCCTCCTGGAATCTACTACAAATTTTATGAGGCGATAGTAGGAGTGAAAAAGAATGCTAACAGCAAAAACGAAGTGGCATATAGAAGAACATGATGAAGCAGTTGTTACGGCGATTTCTACAGAACTAGGTATTTCTAAAATGGTTGCAAAGTTATTGACGAATCGTGGATTTAGCAGCGTCCTACAGGCAAAACAATTTCTTGATGCGGGGACAATGCCTTTTTACGATCCGTTTCTATTTCAAGATATGGAAAAGGCAGTCGAGCGAATTGAAGAAGCGATTGCGACTGGGGAAAAGATCGTCATCTTTGGAGATTACGATGCGGATGGTGTGACAGGAACAACGATATTGATGCGCGCTCTAACAGAGATTGGTGCGGAAGATGTTTCTTATTACATTCCCAATCGTTTTACTGAAGGCTACGGTCCGAACGTAGCTGCCATTGAAAAACTACATAAAGAGGGTGCAGGCCTCATTATTACAGTTGATACTGGCATTTCGGCACTAGAACCTGTACAACGTGGGAACGAATTAGGTATCGATTGGATTATCACTGATCACCATCAAATTGGGGTCGAACTTCCAGCAGCACATGCGATTATTCACCCTAAAGTATCAGGTGATCACTACCCGTATCCCGAATTAGCTGGGGCAGGGGTTGCCTTGAAATTAGCGCATGCACTCCTAGATGGTGTCACCGAAGAACTTGTTTCTATTGCGGCGATTGGGACGATAGCCGATCTTGTTGAATTGCATGATGAAAATCGATTAATCGCTACACAAGGCATTCAGGCACTTAAAACAAGTAAACTACCTGGTATTCGGGCGCTGGCACAAGTTGCAGGAATTGCACCAGATACGATTAACGAAGAAACAATTGGATTTACACTGGCGCCACGAATTAATGCGGCAGGGCGGTTGTCTAGCGCAGATATTGCTGTTGATTTACTTTTAGCAGATACAATGGATACAGCACTACCAATTGCCACAAAGCTTGATCAATACAATGCTGAGAGGCAGAAGCTTGTGCAACAAATGACCGAAGAAGCCATCGAAATGGTTGAAAATCAATTTACACTAGAGCAGTTTCCCATTATCGTTGTGGCAAAAGCCGGATGGAATCCTGGGGTTGTTGGCATTGTCGCGTCAAGACTTGTCGATCGATATGGCCATCCTGCTTTGGTATTTGGGATTGATGAAACAAAAGGCGAGGCAAAAGGATCTGGCAGAAGCATCGAAGGATATGATTTATATCAGCGACTTAGTAAGCAGACAGCGTTAACCAGCAAGTTTGGTGGTCACCCAATGGCAGCGGGACTATCATTGCCAGCAGCTAATCTGGGGCCATTACGTCAGCAGCTAAAAGTGGACGTGCTACCAGACTTAGCGACTTTAAGTTTTGTGAAACAAACAACAATCGATGCAGTGATCAAAGTTGAAGAAACGACGGTTGACACACTACATCAGCTCGAACAAATGGCGCCTTTTGGCAGCGGTAATCGCAAGCCAATCATTATGATAGAAGAGGCGAAAATCGCTTCAGCAAGACGGATTGGCAGCGAGTTTAACCATTTCAAAGGACAGGTCACTGATGATACTGGTAGTCTTGATGTGATTGGCTTTGGACAAGGACATGTGGTGGAACAGGTAGCTGCGAATGATTCAGTAGCATTGTTGGGAACACTATCACTAAACACATGGAACAACATCACAAAACCCCAGCTGATGCTACAGGATATTGCCTGTCGTGATGTACAGCTATTTGACTGGCGCAGTAGTCCGTTAACAGCAGCAAACTTTGCGATGGTGCCTGCACCGCGAAAGTTAATCTATTTTAACGTGGAAACGTTGAACTTGTTGCCACAAGTAGTAGCGAACGAAGCAGTTCATATAGCAACAGTTATTGATGCTGAGCAAATAGTTGCTGCAGGTGACCATCTCTGTTTAATTGATTTTCCGCAAGATGTTGCCGTACTAGATGCGTTGATTCAGAGCCGAGTCTACTCAAGACTATACCTATTTCTGAAAAAGTCAGACCCAGCTTACTTTGCTAATGTGCCGAGCAGAGAACAATTTAAATGGGTGTATGGATTTCTAATCCAAAACATTCCGTTTGATATCAGGCATGCTGAACAATTATCACAGCGGAATAAGTGGGCAAAAGGAACGATTAATTTTATTTTAGAGGTGTTTTTTGAGTTGAGTTTTGTTACAATAGACAGCGGAACAGTTACAGTCAACAAAACATCAGAGAAAAAAGACCTGACAGAGTCAGTGTTATACAAGCAAAAAACAGCACAAATAGCACTAGAGAGTGAACTGCTCTTTGCTTCTAAGCGGGATTTTCTGCGTTATTTCAGTCAAGTACATTAGCAAGCCGAAAATAACCGAGAATATCAACAACGCTTTGCTGTAGGAGATGTTAATTGCTTTTCTAACCAGAACTAGTTGAATAAATTGAGTCACATACGGAGGACCATCATGAATTTAAAAGACTACATTACAATTGTAAAAGACTGGCCAAGTCCAGGAATTAGTTTTAAAGATATCACACCACTCATGGATAACGGGGTAGCTTACCGATATGCCACTGATCAGATCGTCCAATTTGCAAAGGATAAAAAAATTGATATCATTGTTGGCCCAGAAGCGCGTGGATTTATCATTGGTTGTCCAGTGGCTTACTCACTTGGCATTGGTTTTGCACCAGTTCGCAAAGAAGGTAAGCTTCCGCGTGAAACAATTAAATCAAGCTATGACCTTGAGTATGGTGAAGCAACACTAACCATTCATAAAGATGCCATCAAACCAGGGCAGCGTGTGCTGATTACTGATGATCTCTTAGCAACAGGTGGCACGATCAGAGCAACGATTGACCTTGTTGAAGAACTTGGTGGGATTGTTGCAGGGATTGCTTTCCTCATCGATTTAACCTATTTGGAAGGCAAAAGTAAGCTCGAAGGATATGATATCCTTACCTTAATTGAATACTAAACAAATCATAGTAAAAACATCGCTTTTTCGCGTGTTTTTACTTTTTTTATCTAAAAAAGAAGGAAATCACCTGTTTTTAAGCATATTTCTGGTATATGTGCTTTACAAATAGGTTATTTTTAATTGATAATAAGAACAATATTTAAATTGGGGACTTGTGCTATGGGAAAAGAGACAATTTATACATCAGAACAGGTTTTTGCGAATGCACGTAAATATGTCACTGATGAAGTAGATATACGCATGATAGAAAAGGCATATCAATTTGCGCATGACTTACATGTCGGGCAGAAACGCAAATCGGGGGAAGACTATATCATTCATCCCGTGCAAGTAGCAGGGATACTTGTATCACTCGAGATGGATCCAGCAACGATTGCAGCTGGGTTTCTTCATGATGTTGTTGAAGACACAGATACAACGCTCGGTGATATCACGCGTGAGTTTAATGAGGTCGTCATGCATTTAGTTGATGGCGTCACAAAGTTAGGACAAATTCAGTACAAATCATTAGAACAAGCACAAGCAGAGAATCACCGGAAGATGTTTGTCGCAATGACCAATGATTTCCGTGTCATCTTGATTAAGTTTGCGGACCGGCTTCACAATATGCGCACATTAAAATTTCTATCACCAGATAAACAAGTGCGTATCGCCAATGAAACATTGGAAATTTTTACACCACTGGCAAATCGTCTTGGTATTTCAGAAATTCAATGGGAACTTGAAGATATGGCACTACGTTATCTTGACCCAACCAACTATTATAAAGTGGTCAACCTGATCAAGAAGCGCCGCGGGGAACGAGAAGCTTATCTCAATGAAGTCATGGAGGAAATTCGCAAGAGTATGGCGGATTCGATGATTGAAGGAGAGGTGTTCGGTCGTCCAAAACATATATACAGTATTTACAAAAAAATGGTCATCAAGGGACGCCATTTTGATGAAATCTATGATCTTATTGCCGTTCGTGTCATCGTTCATTCAATTAAAGACTGTTATGCAGTCTTAGGTGGTGTGCACTCGATGTGGACGCCGATCAACGGTAGGTTGAAAGATTTCATTGCCATGCCCAAGTCGAATATGTATCAGTCAATCCATACAACCGTAATTGGACCAAATGCGGTTCCGTTTGAGATTCAAATTCGTACAGAAGAAATGCACCGAATTGCTCAATTTGGGATTGCTGCTCACTGGGCTTATAAACAAGGGAAAGATATCGCTCAATCCAAAACAGCTGAAAAGAAACTGAGCTTCTTCCGTGAGTTTGTCGAAATCCAGGAACAAGAATCAAATGACGTTGAATTCATGCAATCATTGAAAGCAGATTTATTGGCTGACTTGGTTTATGTCTACACGCCAACAGGGGACGTTTGCGAACTGCCAAAGGGGTCCGTCACAATTGACTTTGCCTATCGCGTTCATTCGGAAATTGGCAATAAGACAACTGGTGCAAAGATCAATGGGAAAATTGTCCCACTCGATACAACCCTGAAAACGGGTGACATCATCGAAATTATGACAGCGAAGAACTCACCTGGACCGAGCAGAGACTGGTTAAAAGTTGCTCAGTCACCCCATACACGCAATAAAATCAAACAATTTTTTAAGAAGCAAAATCGTGAAGAAAATGTCAACAAAGGTCGTGACATGGTTGAAAAAGAATTGCGAGAAATGGAAGTCGATTTCAAAGAGGCTTTTGCGACTGACAATCTAAAACGCGTTCTTGATAAGTATAATTTCAGCAATGAAACAGACCTTTATGCTGCAGTTGGCTATAGCGGCATTAACGCAAGCCAGGTGGCAACCCGTCTAGCAGATAAAGTGCGGAAGCAGAAAGAGCCACTGCCACTTGAATTGCAAAAAAATGAAGTCCTTATTGAAAAAATCATACCGCAGAATCACCGCAGACATAGTTCAGGCGTGATCGTTCCTGGTTTGGATAATCTGCTAATTCGATTATCCCGCTGCTGCAACCCAATTCCGGGTGATGCCATTGTTGGTTTTATTACGAAGGGGCGCGGTGTATCGGTTCACCGGACGGATTGTCAGAATATCAGCAAAGATGATTCAGGCCGGTTGATCGAAGTCGAGTGGGATCGCATGATTGAAGAAAAAGATTTCACCGTTGAAATTGAGATCGTTGGATTTGATCGTAGCAATCTGCTCAGTGACGTTCTTGCTGTCGTCAGTGAATCAAAAACGCAAATGGCTTCAGTTTTTGGCCGAACAGACAAACGAAATGGCGCTGTTATTTCGATGTCATTACGGATTCATAATATGGAGCACCTTGAAAAATTATTTAAGAAGATTTCTCAAGTCCCAGATGTTTATGATGTGCGCCGGCTTTCTGTATAAGATACGCATGAATGAATGCACTATAAATTTAAAAAATGAAAGTGATTGGAGTGGGGAACATGAAAGTGGTATTACAACGTGTACAGTCATCATCGGTTGTGATTGATGGAAAAACGGTGGGGGAAATCGGCAAAGGGTTGATGCTTTTAGTTGGTATCACACATGATGATACGGAGAAAGATGTCAAGTATCTAGTCGATAAACTGATACATTTACGCATTTTCGAGGATGAAGAAGGGAAAATGAACCTGTCTCTGATTGATGTTGGTGGACAAATTTTATCGATCTCACAATTTACACTCTATGGTGATACGCGTAAGGGACGTAGGCCAGGATTTTCAGAAGCAGCACGACCAGAAGTTGCCAGTAAACTGTACGATTTATTCAACCAAGAAATAGCACACTTAGGTGTGCATGTTGAGACTGGTGAATTTGGTGCTGATATGGCCGTTAGTTTGGTCAATGATGGACCTGTCACATTAATTGTTGAAAGTCGCAAAGACCAATGATTTCAGATTGCCCTGCTGTTTTCTATTCATACAATGTCGCCCTTTTGGGCATTCTATAAGGAAACGATAACGGCGAGGGTGTGCAGTGTTGAAAACAAATGATAAAAGCGATAAAAAAGCAAGTAAAGGATTATATGGGCTAGATTTACATGATTTCATTCAAAGAGAATCATCTAATTCAATGATGGAGCTTGCCAATGAATATGGGATTTCAATTGGTGACGTTATGAAGCTGAAAAAACAGCTTGAACGAAACTGACACGTTTTTTTGATAGAAGTGTGCATTATAGGTGGTATATTCTTGCGATTCTACCAGAACTACTTGACAATTGGGCAGTAACAAATTAATATTAAACCATCAAAATAAACCTTTGATAGAGAAAAGTAGGAAACAATTTGTGTTTAGAGAGGGATGCCGAGCGCTGAAAGCATTCTACATTGAAGTTTTCCGAAAGACACTCTTGAGGATTTTTCTGAACGACCCGGGTTCAGTAGGAAAAAGCGTAGATCAGGCGTTAACTGATTTGAGATGAAATTCGGTGTGTATGCGAATTTCGAATTTGGGTGGTACCACGGATACATATTTTCGTCCCTTGCTTCTTAACGAGCAAGGGACTTTTTTTGTTAAGGTAAGGTGCTAAAAGCAAGCCAAGAAACAAAGCGTCTTTAGGGAAGGGTCAAATTTGGCGAATTTGCACCGAGAGACTTACCTGAAAGACCCACGATACTCTAATCAGTGGAGCTGATTAGTAAGTAAAGTGCGTGTCAAAGTAGTCTAAAACGTAGTGAAGCAACTACTGACGGCTCGTAGTTTCTGCTTGCGTAAGCCCGACTATTTTTACAACTGTTAGAACAAGAGGAGGAGCGTATTATGGCAATTCAAATTCCACGAGGAACGCAGGATATTCTGCCTGGGCAGTCTGAAAAGTGGCAGTATATTGAAGGAGTCGCACGAGAAATGTGTCGTCTATTTCAATATGAGGAGATCCGAACACCAATGTTCGAGAGTACTGAACTTTTTGTCCGCGGTGTTGGTGACAGTACGGATATCGTTCAGAAGGAAATGTACACTTTTGCTGATAAAAGTGATCGGAGCTTGACACTTCGACCAGAAGGAACGGCGCCTGTTGCGCGTTCTTATGTTGAAAACAAAATGTTTGGGCTGGTGAATCAGCCCGTGAAACTATTTTATTTAGCACCAATCTTTCGTTATGAAAGGCCAGGGGCTGGGCGTTACCGTCAGCACCACCAGTTTGGGGTCGAGGCACTTGGCAGTGACGATCCGGCTATTGATGCAGAGATCATTAGCTTAGCAGTTGGCTTTTTTGAAAAGCTTGGTTTGAAGAATCTACGTGTCGCCATTAATAGCCTTGGTGATAAGGAAAGCCGGGTAATGCACCGCACTGCTTTAATCAATCATTTTAAACCAAGGATTGATGAGTTTTGTTCTGACTGTAAGCGGAGACTTGAGCAGAATCCATTGCGGATTTTGGATTGTAAAGTGGATCATGGTCATGAACTCATGACGACGGCGCCGTCGATCATTGATTTTTTAAATGAATACTCAACAAATTATTTTGCGCAGGTACAGCAGTATTTGCAGGATATGGATGTAACGACAGTTCTTGACCCGACTTTGGTACGTGGGCTTGACTATTATAATCACACTGTTTTCGAAGTCATGTTTGATTCGAAAGGGTTCGGTGCCAATGCTACGCTCAGTGGTGGCGGACGCTATACCGGATTGATTGAACAGCTTGATGGACCAGCAACGAGTGGGATTGGTTTTGGTCTTGGGATCGAACGATTGCTTTTGGCACTTGAAGCTGAGGGGATTGAATTACCGACTCAGAAAGTGGTCGATTGCTATTTTGTGTCCTTTGGTGAGGCTGCAGAGCAGCGAACTGTAAGTTTGCTCCACGCACTCCGTGTAGCAGGATTATCGGCAGAACGTGACTACCAAGGACGAAAACCGAAAGCGCAGCTCAAATCAGCTGATCGGTTAGAGGCGCGCTATGTGGCAATGCTTGGTGATGATGAGCTTGCTGAGGGTAAAATTACTGTAAAAAATATGAAGACATCAAAACAAGAGAAAATTGAGATGACAGCACTAGTTCAATTTTTACAAAACAAATAGGAGTGATTGATGATGAATCCAATGAGTCGAAGTTATTTTTGCGGAGAAGTGCCAGCCTCTGCTAGTGGTGAGGAAGTTGTATTGAAAGGTTGGGTGCAACGGACACGTGTGACACCTAATATGATTTTTGTGCTACTCCGTGACCGTACTGGAATTGTGCAAGTGTCGATTAATACGAATAGCGATCTAGTAGAGATTGGCAAAAGGATTCGCAGTGAGTACGTGATTGAGGTGAAAGGAACTGTTTCGCTCAGATCACCAGAAAATATTAATCCGGAAATGAAGACTGGTACTGTTGAAGTATTGGCTGAGTCAGTGGCCATTCTCAATGAAGCAAAGACACCACCATTTTATATTGAAGCGGATTCGGAAGCGGCTGAGGAGCTACGTTTGCAGTATCGTTACTTGGATCTTCGCCGGCCGGGTATGTATGAGACTTTCAAACTGCGACATGATGTGATTAAAAGTATTCGTGATTACCTGGATAGTGAGGGCTTTGTTGATGTTGAGACGCCAATGCTGACAAAGAGTACGCCTGAGGGTGCGCGTGATTATCTTGTGCCGAGTCGTGTGCATGAAAGTCAATTCTACGCATTACCACAGTCGCCACAAATGTTTAAACAGCTATTGATGCTATCTGGATTTGAGCGCTATTATCAAATCGTTCGGTGTTTTAGAGATGAGGACTTGCGCGCGGATCGTCAGCCTGAGTTTACGCAGCTAGATATTGAAACAAGTTTCTTATCACAAGAAGAGATTTTGGGTCTTGCTGAACAAACTATGAAGTCGGTTATGAAGCGTGTAAAAGGGATTGATTTAGCGTTGCCATTACCACGAATGACTTATGATGAGGCGATGCGCCGTTATGGGCTTGATAAGCCAGATACACGCTTTGGTATGGAATTACTTGATTTGAGTGAGATTGTCGCTGAATCTGATTTTGCTGTGTTCACACGTGCACTAGGCAGTGGTGGACAGGTGAAGGCACTGAATGTGGAAGGGGCAGCGACAAAGTTTACTCGGAAAGAGATTGATGGATTTGGTGCTTTTGCTGCAAAATATGGCGCAAAGGGACTTGCATGGCTGAAAGTAGAAGCAGAAGGCATTGCTGGACCGATTGCGAAATTTTTTGAAGGCGAGAAGCGTGCTGGATTGTTAGCGGCAACCGGTGCGAAAGTAGGAGATTTATTGCTGTTTGTAGCAGACAAACCTAGCGTTGTTGCAGCAGCGTTAGGAAACTTACGGAACCACTTTGCAAAGGAAATGCAATTGGTAGATGAGAATCAATTTAATTTCCTCTGGATTACGGATTGGCCGTTATTTGAGTACAGTGAGGAAGATGATCGCTACTATGCGGCACATCATCCGTTTACAATGCCAGTGCGGGAAGATATTTCGATGATGGACACAGATCCTGCTGCAGTTAAAGCGCAAGCCTATGACCTTGTTTTAAATGGCTTCGAACTTGGTGGCGGTAGTATCCGGATCTATGAACGTGATGTTCAAGAAAAAATGTTTGAGACGCTTGGATTTTCGAAGGAAGAGGCGAATGAACAGTTTGGCTTCTTGATGAATGCCTTTGAATACGGCACGCCGCCCCATGGCGGGATCGCACTTGGGATTGATCGCTTTGTGATGATCCTGGCAGGTAAGTCGAATCTACGGGACGTGATTGCATTTCCGAAGACGGCAAGTGCTACTTGCTTGTTGACGAATGCACCAGGCCCTGTGGTAGAAAAACAATTAGAAGATCTCCATATCAAGCTTAGAAAATAACGGTTACTTTGGAAAACAATTCAGTAACTGTTTGCCTTGAATTTTCTAACCCAAAGTGTTAATATTTAACTTAGCAAACGTCCTAGTGTGTACGAAACGACTGAGCTGCTATGACCTAACATAGAATAATCGGGAACTTACGTCTATGCTTGAGTAGTAAATGCCTCCATGTGTGGACTTACCAAAGAGTAGAGCAGGGTACCCACCTGCGTGAGCAGGTTCATAGCAGTTTGGCAAAACGGCATGACCGGGACGTATTTGTTTTGATTATCCACCTTATTGCACATGCAATGAGGTTTTGTTTTTATTACAGAAGATCGTACGATTGAATTGTAAATTCGTATGAATACATAAGAGTTGGAGTGGGTTTAGATTGTTGCATCAATTTTCACGAAATGAGTTAGCCTTTGGCGCAGAGGGATTAGCAAAGGTAAACGGTAAGACAGTCGCAGTGCTAGGAATTGGTGGCGTCGGATCGTTTGCGGCTGAAGCACTAGCACGGTCAGGTGTAGGAAAGTTAATTTTGATTGATAAAGATGTTGTTGATATTACAAATGTGAATAGACAGGTCATTGCACTGTTATCAACGGTAGGGCGGGCAAAAGTTGAGGTGATGAAGGAACGGATTGCGGATATCAACCCAGATTGTGAAGTCATTACCCAACAGATGTTTTACACAGATGAGACCTATGAAAAGCTATTTGAGCTGAAGCCTGATTTTGTAGTTGATGCCTCAGATACGATTTGCTACAAAATTCATTTGATTAAAGAGTGTTTAGCACGAGGTATCGCTGTGATTTCAAGTATGGGTGCAGCCAATAAGCTAGACCCAACAAGGTTTTCGATTGTCGATATTAGCAAGACACACACAGATCCTATTGCACGTGTTGTTCGTATCGGGCTACGCAAACAAGGTATTGACAAAGGTGTGCCAGTGATTTTCTCAGATGAGACACCGATTATCACACTTGATGAAGTGAGAGAAGTTGTCGGCAACAAAGACTCCAATATACGTAAAGCACAAAATCCACCTTCATCAAACGCATTTGTCCCTTCAGTAGCAGGATTAATTGCCGCAAGTTGGGTCGTACGCGAAACAATAAAAAGCTGACCAAATTCGCGGGTCAGCTTTTTTCATACAATATTCATTTAAATAAACGGTAAGAATTTGAACAAGTTCCTAATGAAATCGAAACTACCTCGAATGCCTGACTGTACAGATGACACTAAAGCGTCTTGTAGGTAATTCGCCCCGTAAAGAGTGACGAAAAGTGGAATGAAAGTAAGCATTGTCAAGGTCATTACGACAGTTAGCATAGATCTGAATTCTTGATCTGAGTACTTTTTCAACGAATAGTTGAGTAGGTAGATTGAGAAGAAGAATGAGAACACTAACAAGATCAGTAGGACCGATAGTACGAATGGCCCCCAAGCGTTTGAACCCAGTACTTTAAATAGCAGGCAGTCAATGATGATTATCAGTGTCGCGGGTAGTAATGAACTGGCGTACACTGAAAGTAGCTTTGCAAATGTGATGCGAATTCTAAATAAGAAAGTAAATAAACGCAGTAAAATGATAAATAACAATACAATTAGCAGCCCGAGCACAAGCCCAGCAATAAATACATACCAAAAGTTAATTGAATAGATAAAATCATGTATCGGAATTGAAACCAGCGAACCAATGACCCTACGTTTATGAACAAGGTTTGTTGCTTGCATACTTAATAGTTCAGTAAATGCGGCTGTAAAAGCACAGAACAACAAGCCAATCGCTAAAATTTGTAGTAAAAGCTGAAGTACTGTTTGTGGTACTGTATTCTTACTTGCAACCGATTCAATCGTCTCCAGTGGATGTACAATCCAGCGGAAGTAGGAAGCGGCTGTCTGAAAAACAGTTTGGACGGCAGCTTTTGGTCTATTAATCTTAACGGCACTCGATTGCTTACCTGAGAGCTCATAGTGAGCTGTTTGTTCATCTAAGCGAACTGTTGATTCAAGTTCGTTACTATGTTCATCGTGGAGTAGCTGCTCTCGATCAGATTGTTCCAATTCAGGATCAACTGAGCCTATCGTAGACTCTTCCATGATGAAATTTGGGATTGTTTCAGCTTGTCCATCCAGTTCAACCGTGTCAGTAACAGTAAATTCGGTAGTCTGCACATCGATACTTGATTTCTCATCATCTGAAGTTTGGTCAGGATCATGATCAACAACTATCAAATCATCTTCTGAAGGAAGAACAACTTCTTCATTCATTACAGAACTTGATGAAACCTCTTTCATTTCGTCAGAAGCTAGCACTTCTTCAGGAATCTCAGTCGCCTTTAGCACTGAAGCAATTTCCTTGTCTTTATTCTTTTTTCTGTCTTTTTTCATGGTCATCAACCTCTTCCTGATTGTATCATATATTCTGAATAGACATCAAACATAATCCGAGATTCTAGCAAGGTAAAACATGAGGAGGAAAAGAGGGGAATCTTTTTACTTTTTTATATCAAATTTTTTTCATGTAAAAATAAGATTTGTTTTGTAGTTATCAGTCAGCAAGTCGTGTAAGAAATTGATGGTTTCTGTCTATAGAAAAAGCAGTGACTCAATATCCCAATACATAGTGTACCCCCTTTGTTCGACTTTTTGTCTCCTAATGGTATACCTATCTAGTTAAGATGAATCGCTGCTTTTATGAAGTGTTTTTCTATGGGGGATACTCTTTCGATATTTTCTATAGAACAAAAAAGTAAACCGCTAGAAAATGTGAGAATGTACCTAGTAAAACAAATAGATGGAAGATCTCATGAAAACC
This sequence comes from Caryophanales bacterium, assembly GCA_031554185.1. GTDB lineage: Bacteria > Bacillota > Bacilli > JARBTR01 > JARBTR01 > JAVBKE01. The sequence continues at coordinate 13,909 of JAVBKE010000067.1, read as the reverse complement.
AAGATATTTTGATTCCATCCATTTCGGTTTCGTTGCATAAATGACTGCGCCAACGGTATAGGAAATACCTCCAATTAGGAGCAGAATCAATGCATTTGGATCAATTTGATTGGCAAGTGGTGGGAAAACAAAGACGATCATCCATCCCATTGCTAGGTATAGGCCAGTTGATATCCAGCGTGGTGCGTGAAACCAGATAAGCTTAAAGCAGATGCCCAATGTAGCAACCGCCACTGCCACAATAAAAAGTGACCATCCAGCAACGCCTTGAAGTGTGATCAAGCAAAAAGGTGTATATGTTCCAGCGATTAAAATAAAAATCATTGAATGATCCAGTTTTCGCAAGAAGGCAATGACTTCTTTGCGCGCAATGACCATGTGGTAGGTAGAGGAAGCAGCATATAATAGAATCATACTGACACCGAATATTGTCACGGCAGTAATTGTTAATACGGATGCGGATTCGCTCACAGCCTTTGTCACAAGCATAATTAGCCCAATTACTGCGAAAAAAGCGCCAAATAAGTGTGTCATTACGTTCATTGGCTCTCTCATATATTTTGTCATTTCAGCACCTCGGTTTATGTAGTTTTTAATACTATGTTTCATCATGTCTATATTATTACACCTAGTCCCTATTTACGCAACTATTTTTTTTGCTTATAATAAAAAAGATCAGATGGAACGCCTAGGAAGGAATTTGATGATGGATATAAAAATTAAGATTGATAATGAGTTACAATTAGATGAAATGCCCGATTTAGATTTATATATGGATCAAGTTATTCAATTATTTGAGCGAAAGATGGCTGATAGCAAGCGGAATGATCAAGAAAAAATTTTAACGAAAACGATGATCAATAATTATGCTAAAGGAAAGCTACTACCTGAAATAAAGAACAAGAAGTATTCGCAGGAACTGCTTATTTATATTAGTTTGATTTGTCAATTGAAAGGTGTGCTATCGATTCATGATATTAAGAAGGCGCTTGATAATATTCGTCAAACAGATAGTGAGCCATTCTATGGCGAGTATATTAAAAACGTGGCGTTTGGCTATGATTTTTTTAAGGATAGTTGTGAAGCAATTGAGCAGAAAGTGTCTAGAACATCAGATCCTGTCGATCAGGTAATGTTAATTACACAGATGACAAATATGAGCAATCTGTATCGGCGTGCTGCAGAGGCATTGGTCGATGCGCTTCCTGAGGTGCCGCAAGAGAAAAAGAAAGGGTAGGTAATCCCGCTACGAAGAACGGAAGATGTAGGAATTGAAGTCAATCACAAACTTTATAGGGCGAGAACGCGCTAAAAAATAAAGCCCTGTTTGCATTATGATATTAAAACATGCCGTGAAACTATTTAGTGCTGCATGTTTTTTTGTTGAAACTAAATTGACGATGTAAAACAACAAGATCAGCTAAAGCAACGGATTTCTTAGAGGGAATGGAAGAAATAGCTGCTGCTCTACGATATGTAGATGATATTGTAATGCTTGCAGGAGTAGATGAAATTGAAGATCCTGAAACAGGTGAAGCTTATGCAGTACTTACAGAGGATAAAGCAAAACAGTTCTAATTGATCAGATCAACAGAAAAATTAATGATTTATTAAAAAGATAAAATTTGGGAAATGCTCAACTTGTCAGCATAAAACAAACATGATAAGATTAGAATATAAAAAAGGAGCAGTGTTAGAATAGGACTCCTTTAGCAATAGCCGCTTTAAGGGCGGTTAGCTAGCGACTAATATAGAAAATCAGAAACTAGACCTTTTGCCTTGTCACGGGGGAGGTCTATTTTTTGATGTATGTTAGTAAGCCCAAAATAAACATTCCGAATAGGAGCATTAATGTAAGCGCTTCATATACAGTCATAGGGCATCACCTCCTGAAGAGGCTAGCCGCCCCGCCATTATATAGCCATTCTATTGCAGGAATAGTTACAGAGAACTGCAATTATTCCATGAAATTAGTATACAGGCAACTTAGAGGAGTCTCTACCCAAAAATGTAAAAGATTCAATTGGTGAATTTCGCAAGCTTCTATCGTCTTCAGAATCAGAATTTGTCTGTGCAATTGACGATACATTAAACAAGATACGAAAGTACCTGAGCTAATCAGTAAGCAATTTGGATGTGGTACACCTTAACAGAATAAGCGGGTCTCACTGAAAAGGGAAAATCATTTCTTACCCTGTTCATTCAATTTGTCATAAACATTTGCCAGTGTTTCTTCAAACTTACTGGTTCGTTTTGGTATATAGTAGCGCTTGGTTTTGATTTTATCAGGCAGGTATTGTTGGGCGACCCAGCCATTTTCAAAATCATGTGGGTATTGATAGCCGATCCCTCTACCTAACGTTTTCGCCCCAGCGTAGTGTGAGTCCTTTAAAAAAGCAGGAATTTCTCCGTAATGACCACTTCTGATATCCTGCATTGCTTCATCCAGCGCCATCATAGCTGTATTTGACTTTGGCGAGAGGCAACACTCGACGACTGCTACCGCGAGTGGGATTCGTGCTTCTGGGAACCCTAGCTTTTCTGCTGCCTGAATCGCTGCAAGCATCCGTGCTCCAGCTTGCGGATTGGCAAGTCCAACATCCTCATAGGAAATTACCAGTAATCTCCGAGTTAAGCTCAGTAGATCACCAGCTTCAATTAAACGAGCCATGTAGTGAAGTGCTGCATTGACGTCACTGCCGCGGATTGATTTTTGCAGCGCGGATAGGACATCGTAATGAGCATCACCATCTTTATCATGGGTGAGTGCTTTTCGCTGCATGCATTCGGCCGCAATCTCGAGATCAATATGAATGGTGTCATCTTCAGTAGCAGGGGTAGATAATACAGCCAACTCAAGTGCATTTAAGGCACTCCGGATATCGCCGTTAGCTGAAAATGCAAAATGTTCGAGTGCCGCTTTCTCGATTTTAATTTGTCTATCAGCTAAACCACCGCTTGGATGTTCGAGTGCACGAGACAGTGCAACTTCGACTTCTTCGATCGTGAGTGGTTTTAGTTCAAAGATTTGGCATCTGCTTCGGAGGGCAGGGTTGATCGCATGATAAGGGTTGCTTGTAGTTGCCCCAATTAGTGTCACGAGTCCATTTTCTAAATGTGGGAGCAGATAGTCCTGTTTTGGCTTGTCTAGTCGATGCACTTCATCCATAAGGAGGATGATTGTATCGCTCATTTTAGCTTCGTTGATGACAATTTCAATATCTTTTTTGTTACAGGTTGCTGCATTTAGGGTACGAAAAGGAACACCTGTGCTGCCCGAGAGTGCACTGGCGATGGATGTTTTGCCAATGCCTGGTGGCCCGTAGAGGATCATTGATGATAATCGTTTGGCAGCGACCATCCGGCTTATGATTTTTCCAGGTCCAACTAAATGTTTTTGACCAATAATTTCTTCGATTGTTTTTGGTCTTATTTGAAAAGCAAGTGGTTTATGGTTCATGTTTGGAGATGATAAAAGTACACCAGTCTTCTGATCAGTGGCGGATTTCTATCATTTTTCACCTCTTAGTCTGCTATTGTTCTCTTTATTGTAATCAATTTGGAGAGAATTGTCTTGTGGATTTTTTTGTGATAGAAATTATGGTATTCTATTAGGAAGAGTAAATGTAAATAAGCGTACGTTTGGAGCGGTTTTTGTGAATAGAATATATTTGGATCATGCAGCGTCGTCGCCTCTACATCCCAAAGTGGCTGAAACGATGATTAATGTGATGAAGACGCATTTTGGCAACCCTTCTAGTGTTCATCAATTTGGACGAGAGGCGCGCAAGTTGGTTGTCGATTCTCGGCGGATTATTTCCCGGGTAATGGGCGCGCAACAACAGGAAGTGATGTTTACCAGCGGCGGGACTGAAAGCAATAGCACTGCGATTCGTAGTGCGGTAGAAGCGCAAAAGCATTTAGGAAATCATATTATTACAACTAAAATAGAGCATCCATCGGTGCTAGAAACTTGTAAATCTTTGATGAAGCAGGGAATGGAAGTGACTTTCTTACCAGTTGATGAGCAGGGGCGCGTGTCGATAGTGGATGTGCAAAGTGCTTTGACACCTGAGACGATTCTTGTTTCTATTTTGGCAGTCAATAATGAAACTGGGTCGATTCAGCCGATTCGTGAAATCGCACGCCTATTGGAGGGTCATCACGCTCTGTTTCACACAGATGCGGTTCAAGCCTTTGGGAAACTGTCTTTTGATTTAGGTATCGAACTGGGTGTGGATATGTTAACCGCAACAGCACACAAAATAAATGGACCAAAAGGGATTGGCCTACTCTATGTGAAAGCAGGCACACCATTTGCACCAGTGCAGGTCGGTGGGGAGCAAGAGCGGAAGCGCCGTGCAGGTACTGAAGATGTCGCTTCAATTGTTGGTTTTGGCAAAGCAATCGAGGTATATATGGAGAATAAAGCGTTCTACAATGAGCAAAGTGTTCGTTTTAAACAGATTGTCCTTGATGAAATAAAAGCTGTTGATCATTGGGTGAATTCACCTGCTGAGGGCTCAGCTCATGTCGTGAATATGAGCTTTCCAAAAGTGAATATCGAGTCTTTACTGACGAACTTAGATTTAGCAGGTGTTGCGGTTTCTAGTGGTTCAGCTTGTTCGGCAGGGTCGCATGAACCGTCGCATGTGTTAACAGCTATGTTCGGTACAGATCGCCATCATAAAGAAGCATTAGCAGAGATTGGTGAGGAAATTGCTTTGGCTAGGCCTGGCGAAGAAGGACGCTCAATGAGTGCATTGAGATTGAGCTTTGGATTAGGAAATACAGAAGATGAAGTTCGAGCAGCTGCCAAGATTATTGTTGAAACGGTTAAAAAGCAGCAGAATCATGTCGTGCGTGTATAGAATTGTCGCCATGAAAATAATGAAGTTAAAGCGTATAGTAGGGCGCTATCACCTATAAATAGATTATCAAAGGAATTTAGAATATGAAATCAAAAAGTGAAATTCGTGTAGTCGTAGGGATGTCTGGTGGCGTTGACTCATCAGTGGCTGCTTATTTATTAAAAGAAGAAGGATACGATGTTATCGGCATTTTTATGAAAAATTGGGATGACACCGATGAAAACGGAGTCTGTACAGCAACAGAGGATTATGATGATGTAATTGCCGTGTGCGACCACATCGGCATTCCTTATTATGCAGTTAATTTTGAAAAGCAGTATTGGGATTCTGTTTTTACCTATTTTCTTGAAGAATACCGTGCAGGCCGGACGCCAAATCCAGATGTGATGTGCAATAAGGAAATTAAATTTAAAGCCTTCTTGGAGCATGCGATTAGTCTAGGGGCAGATTATTTAGCAACAGGCCACTATGCGCGAATCGATAGAAGTGGTAGTGAAGTAAGAATGCTTCGCGGATTAGATGATAATAAGGACCAGACTTATTTTCTTAACCAGCTTACAGCGGCACAACTAGAGAAGGTACTGTTCCCAATTGGTGATTATCAAAAAAGCGAAATTCGGGTGATTGCTGAGCGAGCTGGTCTACCAACTGCGAAGAAGAAAGACTCTACTGGTATTTGTTTTATTGGTGAGAAGAATTTTAAACAGTTCCTAGGCCAGTATTTACCTGCGAAAAAAGGTGAAATGCAGACAATGGCTGGCGAAGTAAAAGGGATGCATGATGGCTTGATGTACTATACCATTGGGCAACGGCATGGACTTGGTATTGGTGGTAGTAAAGATAAGTTAGTACATGAACCTTGGTTTGCAGTAGGGAAAGATTTAGAACGAAATGTACTTTTGGTCGAGCAAGGTTTCCACCATGATACGCTCTATTCAACATCACTACATGCAAATCAAATGAACTGGATTGCTAAAGAGCATCCGGCCGGCGAGTATATATGTACAGCTAAATTTCGTTATCGACAAAAGGATACGAAAGTGACAATCGAGTGGCTTGCAGATGATCTGATAAATGTCATTTTTGCAGAGCCGGTACGAGCGAATACCCCAGGACAAGCAGTTGTTTTCTATGATGGAGAAGTTTGCCTTGGTGGTGGCACAATCGATGAAGTTTATAAAAATGGTCAGAAACTGGATTATTTAGGTTAGAGAGACTAGAGAAGAGGAGAAACCATTTTGACAATTGAATCAGATTTGCGTGCAAGATCGCCATGGGCGTCGCTTTCTAACGTTGAATCCGTGCGGATTTCTCCTGCCAAAAAAACGATTAACACCAAACTCAGTCTTCCTGGTAGCAAAAGTTTCTCAAATCGTGCATTGATTCTAGCGGCTTTTGCCAAAGGAGAGTCAAAGATTACTGGACTGTTAAAGAGTGACGATACTTATTGGTGTTTACAAACCTTGCAGGAAATTGGAGCAACAGTTCGTGTCGCAGATGATTTGGTTTGTGTGATTGGTATTGATCGAAAACAGAAGGTGCAGAAAGAACTTTATATTGGTGCCGCTGGCACAACAGCTCGGTTTTTACCTGGGCTTTTGGCTGGGCTTACAAATGATAGCGTGTGGCGAATGACGGCTAGTAAAAGGATGTCAGAGCGGCCGATTGAACCGCTTGTGACGGCGCTTCGCTCACTAGGTGCCGATGTTGTGTACCAATCGAACCCAAGACATTTTCCAATTAAGATAGGTAGTAAGGGGTTTGTAGGTGGTCAGACTATGATTTCGGGCAGCATGTCCAGCCAGTTTATAAGTGGACTATTGATGGCTAGCCCAATGGCAGCGCGTTCAGTAACAATTCAAGTTGTTGATGGCATTGTTCAGCAATCGTATGTGCAGATCACAATTGACATGATGAAACAATTTGGCGTTGACGTGGATTATACACCAGACTATAGTGAACTGAGAATTCAGTCACAAGACTACCAAGCAACTGACTTGCAACTTGAGTCAGACGCTTCCACTGCCTGTTATTTTTTTGCGTTAGCGGCGGTTACTGGTGGTACTGTGACAATCGATCGGCTGTCCTATTTTTCGTTGCAGCCTGATGTGAAATTTGTTGATATCTTAGAGACAATGGGCTGTACTGTAGAACGAAGTTCAGATGCCATTACAGTTCAAGGACCACAAGCGTTAAAAGGAAATCTTGTATTCGACATGAAAGCATGTTCCGATCAGGCGCTAACACTTGCTGCTATCGCACCATTTGCCGATGGACCTATTGAGATCACCAATGTGGCACATATTCGCCATCACGAATCTGATCGAATTCATGTGGCTTACGAATTGCTGACTCAAATGGGAATCGAAGCGTGCGAACATCTAGACGGGTTAAAAATTCATCCTGGTTTGCCAAGATCAATAAAGTTAGCCACATATGATGATCACCGTGTTGCAATGGCATTTTCATTAGTTGGAGCGGTTGTTGAGGGAGTTAAAATTTTGGACCCAGGTTGTGTTTCCAAAACCTGTCCACCTTTTTTCACTTTCCTCGAACAAGTGGGGTTAGGCATCACCTTTAGCGAGCGATATGAATCGTGAGATTTGAAATTGATTTAAATTTTTATATTAGAATGAGGTGAGAGACGTGCAAGAAGCGTTAAACCTAGAAGGTAATGATAAGCCGTTTATCAAGGGGAGACACCTTGTTACGATTTTTCACAATGATAGCAATATGTACTCTGTCGTGCGTGTTCGTGTGACGGAGACCAATGTGATGATGGATGAGAAAGAAGCAGTGGTTACGGGCTATTTTCCAATGATGCATGAGGAAGAAGTTTATACGTTCACTGGGAAAATGAAGGAGCATCCTCGCTTTGGTATGCAGTTTCACGCCGATTCATTCAGACGGGAAATGCCGAGTTCCAAAGAAGGTGTGATTGCTTATTTGTCGAGTGATTTATTTCATGGCATTGGGAAACGGACAGCCGAAACAATTGTCGACCATCTTGGTAGTGGTGCGATTACAAAGATTATGGCTTCGCCTTCGGTTTTGGACACAGTACCGAAACTGAGTAGCGAGAAGGCTAAAGTCATTATTGATGCGCTGATTGAGAATCAAGGAATGGAACATGTCATGATTGGTCTCAATGACTTTGGGTTTGGCCCGCAAATTTCAACGAAAATATATCAAACCTATCAAGAAAAGGCGATTCAAATAATTGAAGAGAATCCGTTTCAGTTGATCGAGGACGTTGAGGGGATCGGTTTTGGCCGAGCAGATGAAGTAGGGCATCAGCTTGGTTTTCATGACTTGCATCCTTTTCGCGTTCGTGCAGGGTTACTATTTGTCGTCAACCAATTAAGTATGAAGCAAGGGCATACTTTCGTGCCATCTGATGAGCTGGTTCAATATACAAGTGATGTACTAAATAAAAACCCTTCTGAAATCGTCGAACAAACGCTGATTACCGATCAATTGGCTGTACTTGATGAGTTAGAGAAAGTGGTGTGGAATGGTGATAATGTCTTCATGCCATCGCTTTATTTTGCAGAGAAAGGGATCGCTTCTAATGTGAAGCGGCTGCTGGAGCAAGAACAATATGCTGATCAATTCCCGCAGGCAGAGTTTTTACTTAAGCTTGGTGAACTGGAAGAGAGACTTGGGATTTCTTACGCAGAAGAGCAGCGAACAGCTATTTATGAGGCATTGCATTCACCGATGATGATTTTGACTGGTGGACCAGGTACTGGAAAAACGACTGTTATTAAAGGTATTGTGGAGTTGTTTGCTGAACTGCATGGCTTATCGATGGATAAGCATGCTTACAAAGATGACGAGCCGTTTCCATTTGTGCTAGCTGCACCAACTGGGCGTGCTGCAAAACGAATGAATGAGTCAACCGACTTACCTTCAATGACCATTCATCGTTTACTTGGATGGAATGGTGTGGATGGTTTTCAACATGATGAGGAAAATCCAATTGTCGGTCGGTTAATTATTATTGATGAGAGCTCAATGATTGATACTTGGCTAATGAATCAGTTGCTTAAATCAATACCAGAGCAGGCACAAGTCATTTTTGTGGGTGATGAAGACCAGTTACCATCTGTTGGACCGGGACAAGTGCTGAAGGACTTGCTGGCTGCTGAGACTATTACAACAGCGAGATTACAGACGATTTTCCGCCAAGAAGATGGTTCTTCAATTATTGAGATGGCGCATCACATGAAGAAAGGTAAATTGCCACCAGATTTGTTTCAACAAAAAGCAGATCGTTCCTTTTTTCCGTGTCAAAGTAACCAAGTAGCAGATGTGGTCAAGCAAGTAGCAGCAGGTGCGATTCAAAAAGGTTATCGAACGCGTGATATTCAGGTATTGGCACCAATGTATCGTGGTGCTGCCGGGATTGATGCGCTGAATGTAATGCTGCAAGAGATATTCAATTCTAATCAGGGTAAAACCAAGCGTGAAGTGACGTTTGGCGAAGTGACCTATCGTGTTGGTGATAAGGTACTGCAACTCGTCAATCGTCCAGAAATTAATATTTTCAATGGTGATATTGGCGAGATTATCTCCATTATCCATGCCAAAGAAAATGTTGATAAGCAGGATAAGATTTATGTTTCTTATGATGGGACAGAGGCGGAATATACAAGGCAGGATTTAATCCAAATTACCCACGCATTTTGTTGTTCGATTCACAAATCACAAGGAAGCGAATTCCCGATTGTGATTCTACCTGTGGTGAAAAGTTACTACCGAATGCTGAGAAGAAATTTAATCTACACAGCGATTACACGGAGCAAGCAGTTTTTAATTCTGTGCGGTGAAGTTGAGGCATTGAAATATGGTGTCGAGCGCAGTATCGAAAACGAACGAATGACTATGCTTAGAGAACGTTTTGTCGATAATGACAAGAAAGAGGCACAGAAATCAATTTCAGAAGCGAGCGAACCAGCTGTTGAAATGACCTATGAAGAGCGATTGTTTCGAGCAAATCCGCTGATTGGAATGGACAATATATCACCTTATAATTTTGAAAAAGTCAGTGGTTGATAGTGAATGCTTCTACGTATACACTTTGGAAAATATGGTCAGAATGCTTAAAAAGAGCAATATTGAATTGCAAAAAATTGTGGGGTTTAAGTAGATGACTTGTCCAAATTGTAAAAGTAGAAATATTGGTAAAATTGGTGTCAATCAGTTTTATTGCCGTGAATGCTGTATAGAACTTGCGATTATCAAAGGGAAAATACATACGCGTCAAGTTGAAGAAGATGGGTCACTTAGTTCATTGGATGATTTATTCTTCGAGGAGGCCAACCGAGCCACGATGTAAAAATGCTTACTGGAATTATTTCTAAAAATTTGTGCAACCTATCAGGTGTAGAGATTTTGTAAAGTGAGGTGATTCATGTGGGAAAAGCGTTTGCTTGTCTAGTTGGTATGAGTGTTGGTGTTGCCATTGGCTCAATGGCTACCGAGAAGAATATGAAAGCATGCCGTAAGGCGATTAGAAGGATGATGTAAGCGAGTAGTGAGGGTGTCGGCAGATGCCCTTGTTTTTTTATGGCTAGAGCACTACTATGTGAGTGACAAACCAAAGTAAGCGTAGAAAAGTAAAACAGTGTGACAAATTAAGTTTTTGTCGCACTGTTTTGCTCGGGCAGTTACCCCAGCTATCAGACCGGATTCAACGCCACCATCAAGCTGCTACTTTCTAAAATTATTTTTGCTATGCATCATTTTTTTCTGCACAAACAATACAAGCAGTTTGCTTACTTGAGAAATTATCACCGTAAAAATTGCCGTAGAAATGAATCTTCCCAAATCCATTTTCAAACAGAATTTCCTCTAGCTTCCCTTTTCTTAGAGGATAAAGAACTACTTGGTTTGTAAAAACCTCATTCGTTTTTTTATCGGTGATTCGTGATGTGAATTTAAACCTTCCGCAGTTCGTTCCAATACGATAACTTCGTTCAAACTTCACATTTTTGCAATCAATTATTGGAAACTCAAAATTATTTCCATCTAAAACACGGTCGTAATTAACAATTTGGAGGATTAACTTTCCACCTTTCACCATTTGATTACTAAATTTTTTGAGTAGTAAATTTATTTTTTCTAGTTCATCTAATTGCACAAGTGTATTGCCTAGACAAATGATATTTTCAAAGCGTTTGTCAGCAAATTGCTCTCCGATTTTTGTCATATCAACATGTATAAATCGTGATTGATGTCTGCCATCTTTGCTTCGGGCAATATGTAACATTCCCACATCTAAATCAATTGCTGTTACGTCATAGCCAGCATCTATTAATGCTAGGCTCATATTACCAGTACCACAGCCAACATCAAGTACAGAACCATCTCGCAATTGGCTTTTTACAAAATTAAATGTAGACTTCTTAAACGGAAATAGCAGATCATAATAGGTACTTAATTGCTGAAAAAAATCCATCGTATCCCTCCACTTTAAATAAATGATAGACATATCATACAATTTTTTAGTGATCATCACCAATAGAATTGGTCGTTGTTTGCATTGTCATTACCAATCATCTACCTCGTGCTTAGTATATCACTGCATCTAGACGTAGTTGAAGTGAAGCTTTTTTATTTTCTGGTGGAGTGGTGGAGCCAATAGAAGATTTTTAGCTAACTTGGAGATCTCATTGGTCGTTTTTTTCTTTTCCCAACCATATCGATGCTAGCTGTGTTAGAATAGAGTAAATTTTCGTTTTAGGAGCGAGCAAGCCAATGGAGCGATTTATTCAAATCAGACGTGATCTGCATCAAATTCCCGAGATTGGGTTTAAGGAAGTGAAAACGCAAAGCTACTTACTAGATGTGCTAAAGACATATCCAGAAGAGCGGTTAGAGATTGAAATATGGCATACGGGAATCTTCGTATTTGTCAAAGGGCTTAATCCAAAGAGAACAATTGGTTATCGCTGTGATATCGATGGTTTGCCTATTCAAGAAGAGACAGAGTTGTCCTTTGCCTCTCTGCATCCAGGGTATATGCATGCCTGTGGCCATGATTTCCATATGAGCATTGCGCTTGGATTAGTAGAAAAGGTAACTGAGCATCCGATCGATGACAATGTACTATTCCTATTCCAACCGGCAGAAGAACGTCCTGGTGGTGCGAAAGATATGATTGCAACCGAGACGTTTGCGAAGTGGCGACCAGATATTATGCTTGGCCTTCATATTGCACCTGAGTATCCAGTGGGGACTGTGGCTACAAAGCCGGGTCTACTATTTGCTAATACCTCAGAGCTTTTTATTGATCTCAAAGGACTTGGTGGTCATGCCGCGTTCCCTCATAAAACGAATGACATGGTCGTTGCGGCTGCAGAACTTGTGACACAGTTACAAACAATTGTGTCACGCAATGTAAACCCGTTAGATGCTGTAGTGGTCACGTTCGGGAAAATCACTGCTGGAACTGTGAACAATATTATTGCTGAAACTGCCCAACTAGAAGGAACAATCCGGACACTTTCTGCTGAATCGATGCAATTAGTGAAAACAAGGATAGAGGCAATGCTTGCCGGATTTCAAATCAGCTATCAATGTAAGGCAGTACTCGGTTATGGTTCTGCTTACTATCAGGTGAACAACGATACAGCGCTAACAAATGAGTTTATTGAATTTGTATCAAATGATTCCAAGGTGCAATTTGTCCGTGCTAATAAGGCGATGACAGGGGAGGACTTTGGATACATGCTCAAAGAAGTGCCAGGATTGATGTTTTGGTTAGGTGTGGGTGCTGAGCATGGCTTGCATCACGCACAACTGAATCCGGATGAAGCAGCGATTGAAGTGGCTATTAACCTTGTTGATCGTTATTTTCGCCGCTAGGAAAAGTCCTGTTGAAGGTGTTTAGTATTTGATATCTAGTCAATAAGAAAAAAGCTACAGATTGCAGTCTAATGATTAGCAAATCTGTAGCTTTTATATCTTCTTTGCACTCATGATAATTCGTCAATATGGATGAGTCCAAGCTCGAAAATCCCTTTGACATGCTCGTCATCCAGTGAATAATAAACATTCTTGCCAACTTTGCGAAATTTAACAAGGCGAGCGTTTTTTAATACGCGCAGCTGGTGGGATACGGCTGATTTAGTCATACCCAGTAGCACTGAGATATCACAAACGCACATTTCTGCTTGGTCCAGTGACCAAAGAATTTTCACTCGTGTTGTATCGCCAAATACTTTAAAAAGCTCAGCGAGATCATAGAGGTTTTCATCAGCTGGAAGCTTCTCACGAACCTGATTGACCACATCTTCATGAATGACGCTGCAATCGCATCTCGCTAGCTCATTTGTCATTTTCATCACTCTTTCATTACTTGAATTTATCATACTTTTTAGTTTGCTTATCTATTGTTGTCAATGCCGATGCGGTTCTGCGCCTTGCAGTCGCCGAATTGCAGGGCATTTCTGACATGCGCTCTACTAGTTAATCCGTTTTACGGATTAAAGTATCGCGGAGTTTAATCATCAACATAATCAGTTCGGATAATTCTCATTGCATTGAAAATCGCTACTAAAGCGACGCCAACATCTGCGAAAACGGCTTCCCACATAGTAGCCAGTCCTCCAGCTCCTAGAATGAGGACAATTCCCTTGACAATGAGGGTAATCGTAATGTTCTGCCAAACGATTCTTCTTGTTTTCCTCGCAATCTTGATAGCACGTGCTAACTTGGAAGGTTCATCTGTCATCAGCACAATATCAGCAGCTTCGATTGCCGCATCAGATCCAAGTCCACCCATTGCAACGCCAACATCAGCAAATGCCAGTACTGGTGCATCGTTAATACCATCACCAACAAATAGTAGTCCGCCTGTTGTGCTATCACCATTCGTTTTTTTCATTTCCTCTAATTTTTTAACTTTTTGATCTGGTAGAAGTTCTGTGTGCACCTCATCTAATTGTAACTGAGTTGCAATCGCTTCGCCAACTAGTTTGTTGTCACCGGTGAGCATCGCAATCCGTTTGATTCCTTGTGCTCGAAGTGCT
>JAVBKE010000163.1:0-2975 GCA_031554185.1 Caryophanales bacterium | reverse complement strand
CTTTATTAAATAATAATACCTTTTATGTTAAAGGAAAGACAATGTTCCAAATTATCCGCAAAAGCGACAAGGTTTTCTGTGCAGTTAACCCCCAAGAAAAAGAATGAGTTCGATGAAAGATTGATAGGGTTTGTGACTGTTTTAGCCAATAATCTACCCCGGTAAATACATCTATAAATGTCAGTAAAAAAACCAATATTGTATTAAGGATAATTATGAAAAAGGTTATAAATATTAGTATGTTGGCAATATCCATGAGTGCAAGTTTCTTCACTTATGCCAGCCAGACCAGCATTGAAGTATTGAGTGCGACGATAAAGGACCAGAAAATCGCGGATGCTCAAGTTGTTATCCAGCGCAACGGTGAACAATCACTGACTGCGGTGAGTGATGCAACGGGAAAAGCGAATTACAACAGCACCTATCCTGATACTAGCGATAATCTGGTCATTATTAAAAAGAATGGGTATTCAACGCTGGTAGTAAAATGCCCATGCAATGGGATGAGTTATGCCCTAAGTCCGGCAATGAAAGGACTCGATAGTATGCGTGTCGTATTGAGCTGGGGAAACAACCCTTTCGACCTTGACTCACATATGATCTATCCTGGAAATCATCTCTATTTCAACAACAAATTGGGAAGTAATGGCAATCTGGATGTGGATGATGTTGATGGTTTTGGGCCTGAAACAATTACCTTGACCAAACGGGAAAATGGACATTCCTATGTCTATGCTGTCCATGATTTCACCGATAAAAATCAACCAGCTACCATGGATCTTTCCGCTAGCCAGGCAAAAGTGTTTGTGTATGTTGGTGAATCTCTGGTTCGCACCTATTACATTCCGACAGGCCAAAAAGGTAATCTGTGGACAGTATTTAGAGTCAATGAAAATGGGGAGATTGAAGATATCAATAAATTCTCTGGCATTTCCCTTCCCTCTGAAAAAATTCCTGACTATCTGGCTTCGACTCTTAAGAGCAGCACGGTAATTACTCCACCACAATGGAGCGAGCGCAATATAAAAGAATCCAATGCGCTGAATCTTAAAGGGGAGGCGGCGTATAAAGAAAATAATTATGAATATGCTATTAATTTCTTCACTGAGGCAATTAATAACTATCCTGATAACGGCAAAGCTTATGGCAATCTTGGCTTGGTTTATCAAAAAACCGGACGTACAGCAGAAGCTATTTGGGCAAACCGTAAAGCGATAGGATTAGCGTCCGGTACGAATGCTGCCACCATCCGTGCGGGTGCTAATTACAATATCGGCAAGATTTACGAAGCGGCAAACCAATACTCTGATGCATTAATTTATTATAAGGCCGCGAAAAATGAAAAGCAGAATCCTGTTTATGATACTGCTATATCTCGGGTTGGCAGTAAAATAAACTAATTGTAATTATGTTTCAATTTAGATGGCGTGTGAATAATATTTCACACGCCCTAAAATAACTCCCGCACTTAGGTTGTAACTGTCTCTTGATTTTTATTTTAATAAAATGGTTATGATACTCTATGAGTAAAATAAGGTATTTAATAACGTCGAAGGTGGTGTTGGGCTTGCTGCTTATTGTGACATGCGCGTCGAATGCGGAATCTCTTCGTGTGTCATCTTCCGTTAAAGGTTTGCATATTGTTGCTATCGACAAAATACCTCCGGCTCCTCTGATGACAGTGACTGAAAATACCGCTTTAAACTGCGAACGGGACCCGCCAGAAACTCAGGAAGGAAAAATTATTACTGGCTTAGGATGGAAAGTTATCAATGAAGTCAGCAGCGGAGATGTGGTCGCTGTTGGCTTTTTCAGTCAGGGAGAAGATGGTACCAGTGGTTCTTGTTTCGTTAAAAATGGAAATGTGGCCATTTTTGAAAAGGGAAATTTGCAAGCTCTGGTTTATGGTGACGAAATTAAAGATGATTCTTCTTCAATGATTGGTGTCATTACCAAAACCAATTTACGAAATACATTTCGCCTGCGAGAGTTTTTCCCAGGCGTTCCGGCAGTTGCTGATCTCTACTATAACGGGAAGGTCGCTCGTGTTCAGCCTTTAGCCCCCTTAGAACCCTATTGTGAAGGAACTGCACCTGTACCAAATGTTTATGGCAAACCAATAACGACGGCCAGAAAATCGTTAATAAACTATGGCTGGAAACCTGATGTTAGCGAGACAGATGAAAATGACCCGAGTGCCAAACAGTTAAATAAAAAAGGTGTAACCGAAGTGGATACATGTTCCGGTACAGGTTTCGGTTTCTGTAATTTGTATTACGCCCGTGAAGGTGGCGCATCGTTGAGGGTAACAACAATGGGGGATGATTTTACCGTTACGAATTATGATGTTGATTGTCCTAAATAGTAGCACTCTCTGCCAAACTATCCACAGATATGTATATGTGATAACAGTATATTCATCGCCACAAATTTCTTTTTGCCAATTAACACATGGACGGCTCATTCAATGTCATCCCCAAACTCTCTTCTTTATTCGTGTTTTGCTGATGAAACAGAACAACAGAAAATTATATCCCGGGCATCAGAAACTTCCTCACTTTGGGACAACTGGTTACATCCAGTAAGTGAAGAGAGTGAAGCAGGCGCAGATCCGGCCTACGATGACGACTTCCAGCGTATGCGCGAAGAAATCAATAAGCTTTCCGGGACCGATCATGAACTCTTGTGCGATCTGGCAGAAAAATTACTGTGCCGGACCGCTAAAGATATCCGCGTGGTGACCTGGTACATTCAGGCGCGTTTGCATCGTGACGGCGAGAAAGGGCTGGCGGAAGGTTTGCTGCTGTTAGTGGCGATGCTGACCCGCTACGGCAACCAGTGTCATCCGCTGCGCGCCAATGCCCGTAAGGGAGCGCTGGAATGGCTGAACAGTGCCAAAGTCCTCGATAGCCTGGCGCTCTGGCCCGAAGTAGTGCGTGACGATGCCGGGTTGACGGCGGGAGCGCTCAGCTTGC
>JAVBKE010000053.1:0-19096 GCA_031554185.1 Caryophanales bacterium | reverse complement strand
TAATGGCATTACTCGGCGGCTCACGAAAACCCATAAACCCTCTCATGGCGTTGCTCGGCGGCTCACGAAAGCCTACGAATCCATTACTAGCATTACTCGGCGGCCCACAAAGGCAATCTAGTGGGCTTTTATCTACTATTCTTGGTGGAAATAGCCAAGCTGCTAGTGGTTTATTCACTGGGGCACGTCAGACTAGCGGCCTTGGCAACATTTCTGAGATGGTGAACAACACGCAAAGAGTGATTAGTGCCGCTCAAAAAGCAATGCCCATGATGCAACAAGTAAAGCAATACGGACCGTTAATTAAAAACATGCCCGCCATGTATAAAATGATTAAGGCAATTAATGCGGCAGAAATACTTTCAAATGTTGAAGAAGCAGATGAAGCTACTGACCAAACAGAAATTGATCAGCCCACAACACTGCACTCAACTCCGCAAAGAAAAAAGCAGCCGATTGTTGAAAAAAAGTCACTACCTAAAATTTTCGTTCCCTAACCAATCACCTGATCTCCAAGATGGTGCACAATTTTTGTAGAATTGTTATCTGATTGTCGTAAATCTCCGAAGAAAAACAGTCACAAAAAATACTGCAAAAACTGTACACCATCTTCGGCTTGATTATTTTTTGAATTCTGCCTATGAATTGGATATAATAATGAGAAGTAATCAATCTCCAAGTATGATCGGAGAAGAGAGCTTAAAAACACTGGTTAAAACAGGCTTTGTGCTGTTATTATACTAGTTGGAGGGCACTAATTCATGCAAGTAGTCAAAATTTCTCCAAGAGGATACTGTTATGGCGTTGTCGATGCAATGGTTATTGCTCGAAATGCCGCTTTAGATAAATCATTACCAAGACCAATTTATATTCTTGGCATGATCGTACACAACCAACATGTGACGAATGCTTTTCTAGAAGAAGGAATCATCACTTTAGACGGTAACAACCGCCGAGAAATTATAGACCAGGTAGAATCAGGCACTGTCATTTTTACAGCTCATGGCATTTCACCAGAGATTCGTGAGATTGCCAAACAAAAAGGACTAACAACAATTGATGCAACCTGCCCTGATGTGACCATCACACATGATTTAATTCGATTAAAAAAAGATGAGGGATATGAATTTATCTACATTGGAAAACGTAATCACCCTGAACCAGAAGGTGCCATTGGTGTTGCCCCCGAGATTGTTCATTTGGTTGAAAACGAAGGCGATGTTGATAAATTAAACATTCAATCCAAAAAAATTATCATCACGAACCAGACAACAATGAGCCAATGGGATGTAATTCATCTAATGGAGCTGGTAAAAAAGCGGTTCCCATATGCCGAGAAACAGCAGGAAACCTGTTTTGCTACTCAGGTGAGACAAGAAGCCGTTGCTGAACAGGCGAAAGATCTTGATGTCTTAATCGTCGTTGGTGATCCAAAAAGCAACAACTCAAACCGTCTAGCACAAGTATCTGAGGAAATTGCCCATACAAAAGCATATCGTATCGCCGATATCACTGAACTTTAAATCGACTGGATCAAAGATACTGAAAAAGTTGGTGTAACAGCTGGTGCCTCAACGCCAACGCCATTGACAAGAGAAGTCATTGCTTTTCTCGAACAATTCGATCCAAATAATCAAGAAACATGGACCAGACAAAATCAGGTGCCATTAGCCAAAATTTTACCACGAGTGAAAGCACAGTAGCGCGCTACTGTGCTTTTTTCTTATTCTGCTAAAACAAGTGATTACTTCTCTTTCGCATCATTGCCGATAAGGGCTCCAATTTGACGAATGGTCTTCAGCACTTCCATTTGTTTACTAAGTACCTGTGCTTGATCTTGTGCACTATTTAGCTGCTCCTGCACAGCATACAAATGTTTTAATTCGAGTGTCCACTTCTTGATGAATACAGGATTCTGCTCCTGTAATAAATAGGGTCCAAACAGTCTCTCCTCATCCGAAAGCCTCTGCACATCGCCTGTCTCAGCAACAAGAATCTCGTAGATTTTGCCATCCTCTTCAAGAATTGCCTCCGCAATGACTTTCTTCCCGTTCAATCCCAACCAATCCCGAACTAGCTCCGCTCCAATATTGGGCTGCAAAATCAAGCGTTCTTGTCCAGAAAGTTTCGCTTTTCCTTCTTCAAGAATTTGGACAATGAGACTGCCACCAACACCACAAATGGTAATGCAGTCTACTTCCCCGTGCGTAATGACTTCCAGCCCATCGCCAAGTCGAACTGCAATCTTCTCCTGCAAATTTCTAGCCAAAACCTGACGTGAAGCTGATTCAAATGGTCCACGAACAATTTCCCCAGCAATCGCTTGCTCCACTAAACCATTCTCAATCGCAAAACAAGGCAAATAAGCATGATCAGAGCCAATATCGGCTAACATCTTCCCTGTCACAAATGTTGCCACTTTTCCTAAACGATTTGATAACTTAATTGAGTTCATTACAATTCTCCTTATTTACCCTCAAAGACTACTGTGTATCTAGTGTAAACAATTTTAATTTGTTAATAAAATAACTCGCGGACTCATTTGGATATCTCAACACCTCAAGCGTGTCACCATCTTGCAAAACATGCCCAGCCTCTAAATAAAGCAAACGTTCTGTTAAAAATTTAATTTCTGCTAGATCATGACTTACAAACACAATAGTAATCTTCCTTTCGGTAATAATTCGCTTCAATTCAATCGCTAAATCCACTTTAGATGGCACATCAATGCCTGAAAATGGCTCATCAAGAAATAAAATTTCTGGTTCAGTTGCTAGTGCTCTTGCAATATTGACACGCTGCGCCTCACCGCCAGATAATTGACCACAGTACCTACGAGCTAAATGATCAATCTGCAATGTTGCGAGCCACTCATTGACCTTATCTGAAATCTTTTCTTTACGCTCACCACGAATTTTCAATCCACTCGCAACATTGTCAAATACAGTTGTATTAAACAGAAGCGACTGTTGCATGACAAACGCCATTTTGCGACGAATCTCAAGTGGAAATTGTTTGGTGGCAATCACTTCGTTATGATATCGATATTCCCCAGATGTCGGCTCTTGAAGTGAAGCAAGGATTTTCAACAGCGTGCTCTTGCCCGCACCGTTCGGACCAATTATGCCAACGGTTTCCCCAAATGCAATCTCAAACTTTGGAATCGACAAAACCATCATCCCACTAGGCTGGAAAGTCACATCTTTCAATTGAATTAAACTCATGAACGATTCGCCCTTTGCTGTAATGTCGTTAGAATAACTGTGATTACCAATGTAATTGTCATTAAAATCATCGATAAAGCAATCGCAATATCGAAATTGCCCTTCGATACTTCCATCACAATCGAGGTCGTCAAGATCCTCGTATCCCCTTGCAAATTACCACCAACCATTGTAGCCGCACCAACCTCCGCAAACACACGCCCTAGTCCAGCAATCACCGCGGCATAAAGTCCATAACGAGCTTGCTTTACGAGCAATAATACATGCTGCGATTTCGTTGCACCTAACGATTTAATCATTAGTAAGAAATTTCGATCGAGGGTTTGAAATGTTGTTGCAGTCATACCAACAATGATGGGTAACGATACCAATACTTGTGCCATCACGATTGCCGTCTTGCTATACAGCAGACCATAATCACCAAGTGGGCCGCTTCGCCACAGAAGCATGGTAATGCCAAGACCAGCAACAACAGGAGGAAGCGCCATACCAGCGTGAATAAATGTTAAGAGTACTCTTTTCCCAAAAAACTGCTTTAATCCAACGAATATCCCAATCGGCAAGCCTATTACAATACTGATCAATGTCGATGTTAAGCAAACCTTCAATGTATTGACAACAATATTCAATATTTCGGGATCACGGTCCAAAATCATCTGGATAGCAGCAGTAAATCCCTCGATAATTAAATCCATGCGCTATCACTAAAAAGGGTGTTCATATCGGCGTGGGAAATACCGTCTTCAGTACGCCCAATAAAACGACTATTAGTCACCGAGTTTCACCCTCTCTTTTCTCTATAGAATCTGTCCAAGATTTCAAACTTAGACGAAATACTAGTTCAATATGATATAAAACAACAATCATACTAGTCTTCATTCTATAAGCTAGACAAAAAAAATGCAATATCTCATTCACGCATGAAGCGTAAAGAGATACAGCATTACAAGCTTAAATAGCTAAAAATGATTGCTGAAAAATCCTCTATAATGTTTGCAGATAATCAACCATTTTATCAAGATCACCAGGAGGAACAAGTCCTTTAGGCATCCCGCCTTCTTTTCCGTTAGCCAGGATATCTTTCAATTCGTCTGCTGAATAACGGTCTTTGACACCAGTCAAATCAGGGCCAACGCCACCCTTCAAATCAACGCCATGGCACCCTGCACAAGTACTGGAAGCAACTTCTTTTGGGTCAAATGCAGTCTCAGTCTTTTTTTCATCTGCAGTAGCTATTTTATTAGCAGCACTGTTACCTTGGAGTGACATCACGACAGTGAGTGCAATCGCTACAACCATAATTACAAAAAAAGGAACAAGTATTCTTTTACCTTTCATTTCGTAGCCCTCCTAAATGTAAATGTCACTTAAAATTATAGAGAAACTTGTACTAAATGAAAAGAAAACTGCCTATAAAGCTGCTATCTAAACAAAAATCCCCATAGATCGAATATGAACCAGAGGCTCAATCTACGGAGATCAACATCTTTCTATAGCTGTTTCTATTCCAAAAAGTCCTTTAAACGCTTACTTCTGCTTGGATGACGTAACTTGCGCAGTGCCTTCGCTTCTATTTGCCTAATCCGCTCTCTTGTGACGCCAAAAACACGGCCAACCTCTTCCAGTGTGCGTGTGCGTCCATCGTCAAGCCCAAAACGCAAGCGAAGAACATTTTCCTCACGATCAGTCAATGTATCTAAAACATCTTCCAATTGCTCTTTCAGCATTTCATAAGCAGCATGGTCAGCAGGTGAAGTTGCATCCTGATCCTCGATGAAATCACCTAAATGAGAGTCATCCTCTTCACCAATTGGTGTTTCAAGTGAAACAGGCTCCTGCGCAACGCGTTGAATTTCTCGGACTTTTTCAACTGGTAAATCCATTTCTTCAGAAATCTCTTCTGGTGACGGCTCGCGACCTAAATCCTGAAGAAGTTGTCTTTGAATACGGACCATTTTGTTGATGGTCTCAACCATGTGAACTGGTACACGAATCGTTCTTGCTTGGTCAGCAATTGCACGAGTAATCGCTTGTCTAATCCACCAAGTCGCATAAGTGGAGAACTTAAATCCTTTTGTGAAGTCAAATTTTTCAACGGCTTTAATCAATCCCATGTTTCCTTCTTGAATTAAGTCAAGAAACAACATGCCACGTCCAACATACCGTTTCGCAATACTGACAACTAAACGAAGATTCGCTTCTGCAAGACGACGCTTTGCCTCATCATCACCATCCTCAATTCGTTTTGCAAGCTCAATCTCTTCATCCCAGCTAAGAAGATCAACACGCCCAATCTCTTTTAAATACATCCGAACAGGGTCATTGATTTTAACACCTGGCGGCACAGAAAGATCAGTCAAATCAAACTCTTCTTCCTTACCAAGCGCTTGCGGTGGTGCATCATCACTTACCTGAGAATTGACTAGTTCAATGCCATTTTCAACAATCACATCGTAAAAATCACTCATCTGATCTGCGTCAAGCTCAAAAACAGCAAGCTGATTTGCGATCTCATCATATGAGAGTGCACCACGCAACTTCCCTTGATCTATTATTAATTCCTTTACATTTTCTAGTGGTAACCCCGACATATCTGCCTCTTTCTCTACAAATGCCTCTGTTGTATTCTCTGTCATTATACCCTCTCCTACCCTCTTCTAATACTGTTTCCTAATTTTTTCTTAATTTCAATAATTTCTTTCCCTATCTGTTGGGCTAAAGAAAAATCAAGTAAGCGCTCCGCTTCCCCAAGCTCATACTCTTTCTGCTTACGTTGTTTTTCCAAATGGTACAGGTGTACTTGTGTGATGCAATCAGTCACTTCTTTCTCACTTGGTGACGTTTGCAATGCCTTCATTTCAATTTCTGTAACAATTTTCCGAAGTTGCGGATCTTCGAGATAGTTGATAAACAAACTACTATCTTCTTGATTTCCCTCATCATAATAAGCAAATAGCATTTCAAGAATCGCTTGATGGGTTGGAAAATTCAAAGGTTGTCCAGCTAGTTGTTCCTTAATGAGCTCAGCCATATGGCGGTCATGCAACATGAAGGATAATAAATTTTCCTCTGCAATTTGATAACCCACCTTCAGCTTCTTCTCCGCTACAAAAATATCAGCTGATAATCGCTCTGTATCTGCATTTTCTTTTCGCTTATATTGACCCATGATCTTATTTGTTTCACCAGTTAAAGTTTGTAATAATAGTCCAAATTCTTCAGATATTTGTTTTAAATAAAATTCTCTTTCAACGCGATCATGGAGTTTTGCGATTTCCTGCAGCATCAACTCAATATAGCTCATCTTTTCTGCTTCTATCGCGAAGTTTCTGCCTCGGCGATGGTAAAACATTTTGAATGAAGCAAACGAATGCGCCGCATCAATCACTTCCCTACGGAATTTTTCGCCACCATATTCTTTGATATATTGATCTGGATCATATCCTTCAGGCATCGTACAAACTCTTACCTGTAGCCCAGCTTGTAAAATAATATCTGCTGTTTTTCTAGCCGCCTCGATTCCAGCGTTATCACCATCAAAACAAATAATAACCTGCGAAGCCGTTCGTTTGAGCACTTGTAAATGCTCGCTCGTAACAGCAGTTCCCATCGTTGCCACACCATTTTCAACACCAGCTCGGTCCGCAGCAATCACATCAGCAAATCCTTCAAACAGAATCGCTATATTACTGTTTCGAATATGTGGTCTAGCATGCTGAAAATTATAGAGGGTCTTACGCTTATTAAAAATCGCAGTCTCAGGGCTATTCAGATATTTTGGTTTCTCATCCCCTAAAGCTCGTCCAGAAAAGGCAATTGTTTTCCCCTTCTGATCGAAGATGGGAAACATCACTCGATTGCGAAAGCGGTCAAAAAAGTCACCGGCTTCCGATTGAACAAGGACACCTGCTTGCTCCATCAGAGCGGGTTTGAATCCTCGTTTATCAAGAAAATTGGTTGCGTAGTCCCACGAATCAAAAGCATAGCCAAGTTGAAATTTCTTAATTATTTCTTCCGTGAAGCCTCGCTCTAGTAAATAATCAAGTGCTTCTTGTCCGTGCGTCGTGTTTAATAACACATGGTGATATAATTTCTTCATCAGCTCATGTGCCTCGAAGTATGGATCGTAGTGTTGCTGATTCTTTGCAACAGTTTCTACATCAACATCAAGTGGGATATTCGCTTTATCAGCTAGTACTTTTGCAGCCTCTAAAAATGTTAAACCCTCAATATCCATCATAAATGTAAACACATTCCCACCAGCACCACACCCAAAGCAATGAAAAATCTGCTTGTCAGGTGCTACAGAAAAGGACGGTGAATTCTCCCCATGAAAAGGACAGAGACCAAAATAATTCCGGCCCTGTTTCCGAAGTTGCACATGCTCGCCAACGATATCAAGAATATCATGATTACTTTTAATGAGATTCAGTGTGCTTTCAGGAATCTTTTGATACACGGCCCCACCACCTTTTTGAGTGATTAAAAAAAGAACTTCACTACCACAAAAATTGTGCTATCACCAGACAAAAACGCTGTTTCACTCAAACAGTGTCTGAATTATGTGAAATACTTATTTTCGTTGCTTATTATTTGATTTAAAAAGACTCCTAACTAGAGTATTCTCTACTCGGCCGGATTTTCCTGCAATTTTCTACAAAAAAATAGCTGGCAAAGAAACCTTTGCTGTATTTGAGCACCGAAATGCTCAAACAGAAAGGATTTATACAAAAATGCCTCAGTAATAAATTAGTGTTGGTATTTCATCAACTGATCGACTGTATATGCTGTTTCCTCTATTGCCTTATTCGAAACATCAAGTACAGTACAACCGACTTTGCGAATGACCTTGTTGAAATAAGCAAGCTCTGCTTCGATTCGATTGATATCAGCATAGATGGCATCATCATTCAGTCCTAGTGACTTTAATCGTTCCTTACGAATATGTGTTAATTGTTCAGGTGTTGTAACAAGTCCAATACATCTCTTGGGGTCAATCTGAAATAACTCTTCTGGTGGCTCTACTTCAGGGACAATTGGAATATTTGCTACTCTATATCCTTTGTGCGCTAAATTCTGTGATAAAGGCGTCTTTGACGTGCGGGACACACCGAGGAGCACAATATCCGATTTCAAGATACCAGAGGGGTCACGACCATCATCATATTTAACCGCAAACTCAACCGCCTCAATTTTTCGAAAGTACTGTTCATCTAGTCTGTGCGTTAAGCCAAGCTCAAGTGCTGCTGAAGTATTATACTTACGCTCAACAACCTGGATGAATGTCCCGAATATATCGTAGCTATGTAGCCCTTTTTCTTTAGCACGGAGCTCAAGATAGGCACGCATTTCATTCTTAATTAGTGTGTAGACAATAATCGCGTCATCAGCCAAAGCCTCATCAACAATTTCATCTATTTGAGCTAAGTCATCTACAAATGAACGACGCTTCAAATCAAACTTGCGATCATGGAACTGAATCAGTGCTGCATTCGCAAACATTTCTGCTGTCTCACCAACAGAATCGGACACGACATAGATAATCGATTCATGCATATTCAAACACTCTTTCTGTAATATGATGTTGGATAAATTGTACGATTCACATTTATTTTAACAGGACACTTAACTCGATCACTCAGTCTCAATAAGTTGTAAAAACGCTTTAGTAATATTTGTTTTTGTAATGCGTCCCACTACCTCATAGCCAAGATCTGTCTTTTTGACAACGGGTAATGAATCAATTTGTTTATCAATTAATTTTTGTGCTACCTCAAGCAATGTGTTTTCTTTTTCGCACATAGTAAGATTGGGCATTCTCGTCATCACTACATGCACAGGAATCGAATGCAAATTGTTATTACCAATACTGGCCCGAAGTAAGTCTTTTCGCGAGACAACACCAGTTAATGTATTGTTTTTATCGACTACAAATAATGTGCCAACATCCTCTAAAAACATCGAACAAACCGCATTATAAGCTGAAATTTCCTCATTCACCACGACAGGCATTGACTGAAATTCTTTGACACGCCATTTTTCTAGATAATCCATCAGCAATTTTGGTTTTGGGCGACCCTTATAATAATAACCTAGGCGTGGTCGAGCATCTAGATAACCACTCATTGTCAGAATCGCCAAATCTGGACGCAACGTTGCACGCGTCAAATTAATCCGCTCGGCAATGCTTTCACCAGTAATTGGCCCACTCTCTTTTACAATTTGTAATATCTGCTCTTGCCTTTTATTTAACGTCATAGCAATCACTTTTCCTATATTAGTGTGACATATTTACCAATATTATAACCTATTCATCGCTGCAGTTGATATTTTTCTCCACACCTAAGCCAAAAAACAGCAAGATGACTGTAAAACAACACCAAGTCATTCTGATATACAATTGCATTAAAATCAAAAAATGACAGTACAAACCACTATTTCTGTGATAAAAAAACTTCTAGCAACGAAGGATTATTCATTTAGATACTCTTCTGTATCCATAACGAAATATACACTGGCAAGACTATCATCTTTTGCAAAGGCAATAACGACCAGTTTGGCTTTTTAGTTATAGAAAGAATTCATTAATTTGCATAAGATTCTCTCCCCCAATTGTTCCACTAGAATTGAATCCGCTCATGTAAAAATGCATTTAATTCAGTAATCGCTACCCGCGTTTGTCCCATTGAATCACGTTCACGAACCGTCACCATCTGATCTTCTAACGTATCAAAGTCAATTGTGACACAGAATGGCGTACCAATTTCATCATGTCTGCGATAACGGCGCCCAATAGCCCCGGCATCATCATAGTTGACAATCATATCCTTCGCAAGCTGAGCATACACTTCATGTGCCTTCTCAGAAAGCTTCTTTGACAAAGGTAGTACCGCAGCTTTAATTGGCGCCAATGCCGGATGGAAATGCATAATATTTCGTGTTGAACCATCTTCAAGTGTTTCTTCGTCGTAAGCATCAATCAAATAAGCTAAAGTCAGTCGATCAACCCCAACCGCAGGTTCGATGCAATAAGGAACATATTTTTCATTTGTTTCTGGCTCCTGGTAATGAAAATCTTCACCCGAATGCTCCATATGACGCTTTAAATCAAAATCGGTCCGCGAAGCAATACCCCAAAGTTCTCCCCAGCCAAACGGGAATTGGTATTCAAAGTCAACAGTTGCATTACTATAGTGGGACAACTCTTCTGAATCATGATCGCGTGCTCGCAATTTTTCTGGTGATAGCCCGAGTGACAATAACCAATTGTTCACAAATGCCTTCCAATGTGCATACCACGCTAACTCTTCTCCAGGTTTGCAGAAGAATTCAAGTTCCATTTGCTCAAATTCTCGTGTCCTGAAAATAAAGTTACCAGGAGTAATCTCATTTCTAAAGCTCTTACCAATCTGTCCAATCCCAAACGGCAATTTCTTTCGCATTGCTCGCTGTACATTTTTAAAATTAACAAAAATACCTTGTGCCGTTTCAGGTCGTAAATAAACTGCACTCGTATTGTTTTCGGTGACACCAATCTCTGTTTTAAACATTAAATTAAATTGGCGAATCTCTGTAAAATTGATTTTGCCACAGTCAGGACAAGCAATCTGATGCTCAGCAATTAACGCCTGCATTTTCTCAAAAGATAACCCATCAACAATTTGCTCAATATCTTTTGCATGAAGTGCTTCCTCGATTAACTTATCAGCACGATGTCTCGATTTACACGCCTTACAATCAACCATCGGATCATTAAAGCCGCCAACATGACCTGATGCTTCCCATACCCGCGGGTTCATTAAGATTGCTGCATCTATTCCTTCATTCATCGGTGATTCCTGGATGAATTTTTTCCACCAAGCTTTCTTGATATTATTCTTTAGCTCAACACCTAAAGGGCCATAATCCCATGTATTCGCAAGCCCACCGTATATCTCAGAACCGGGAAATACAAACCCCCTATGCTTTGCATGTGATACAATTTGTTCCATTGTAAATTGTTTTTTTTCAGTCATTCTAATTCCTCCAATTGATAAAAAAATAAACGTCCGTCTCTACGCGAAAATATCCGCATAGGGACGAGCGTTAGCCCGTGGTTCCACCCTACTTACTATGTATATGCATGCAATACACAGCCACTCTAAGTTCACTTTACTCCTAGGTCGCCTTCCTCTAGACATATGTTACCCAGCTCACACCATTCTGGATTCGCTTCAAATGATCTTGTCAGAGTACTCATCCTCATCATCGTAAAATATTTAATTTATGTTGACTATAATCATTATAAGCAAAAAAGTCAAGGATAGATCAATGTTATCTAGGTGTCAGCACCCCTAAGATAAACAATCCCTATCCCTTATCTTCTTCGAGATCTATACTAGTCATTATCCTTGCTTTAACCAATTAAACAACAAATTTGCCTCAGCATCTTCAATATAACGAACACGGAACTTCTTTGAGAGCACAGCAACATGATAGTGAGATAAAGCACTTGGTAAAGTCATCACTGATTGCCTCTTCTGAACAGATTGCACGCGCTTTCTCAGCAGAATAACCGTTCGAATACTAAAAATAGAACCTGTTTGTAGTGTCAATGTATCAGATGAATAATGAAACCCTGTTGCGCGGTAATCAACATACCCATTTAAAGCAGCTAGAATAACCAATATCATACTCCATAAGCCAACTCCCTGAAAAAAGAAGAAGGCAATAGCTACAACTGGTAGCGTACAAAGAATGCCTGGAATCATGAAAAATTTCGCACTAGCTCCTGGTGCCTTGTACAATGGTCGATGATCAAAGTCAAACTGTTCCAAGAGCCAAGCTAATGTTGGTAATACATCGTTTTTGCGAATAATTGGCAACAAAATAACCTTGCCTTGAATATCGGCTTCACTTGTGTTGGTAACTGCCGCAACTTCTACTGAAACATAACCAAATAATCTTCTGATTGGACTACTGACAATCGTCACTGCTTGAATTCGGTCATAGTTTAGCGTGATGACCTGACGTTGAAATAAACCTTTTTCAACAACAATTTTATCGTCAAATTTAGACACTTTGAACTGGTGATACAATATAAAAGTTCTGATAATTGATATAGCCCAGAGGATGAAGAGAACAATACCAGCCAAAAAGACAATATCCCCGATCCGATTAAAATACTGGTCAAAAACACGATCTAACAAGCTATCTGGCAGCTGAAAAGCCGCACCAATGCAGAGAACAAAAACTGTGAATATCCCGCTAGAAGTAGTGGCCAAAATCATTTGCTCTTTACTTGATAATACAACTGTAGACGCTGCCTGATCACACCTCTCCTGATTAGACACCAGAGGCTCTTCTGCATCGTTTACACCGCCAACTTTTGCATGAAATGCTTCAATTTGGCGCACTGTTTCCATCGATACAGCCGGTAAATCTACTTCTGGGAAAACTGATCCTCCCGCAGTCTCAATAACAAGATGAACCACATGAAATGGCCGATAAAAAAACCATTGTTTCTGTTGCATCGTTTGAATTCGATCATAAGGAATCATGATATTCTTTTTTACAAAGACACCACTTTTCACCCGAATTCCATCATCCGAAATCTGGAATGAAAAAGTGAAGTATTTGAATACCGCCACCATCGGAATCAGTACAATAAACAAGAGGAAGAAGGGTGAATTCAGTTCTCCATCTCGCATAAAAGTAAAAAATAGTATTGCGACAGCAATGATATGGGTACGAATTGACTCTATAAGTGCGGTCACCAAAAATATCGGGTGAAGCTTCTCTTTTTCAAACATCCTCCCTCGCCTCCTTAACAAGTGCTAGAATTTGAAGGCGCAGCGCATCTACTTCACATGCAGACACGGCAGGAATTTTGTGTGGGTCAGCTGCAGTTGATATTGATAGTTGTACCAATTTCTTCGCTCTTAGAAGCGGTCCCTGTTCCGTTTTGACATGTTGAATCCGAACCATCGGAATCAGCGTCCTCTTACTAAAAAGCACACCCTCTTCAATCTCAATCTCCCCGTCTCGTATTTGAAACTGCCACCGCTTCCACCGAAAAGGAACGAAAATTAAATCAAGAACAACTAAAAAGACAGAGATAGCAAAAGTTGTACCCAGCCACCAATAAGAGAAACCTAGTTTATTCGTTAAAACGAGCAACCCAATACAAATGCCTACTAAGACAACTGCCAAAATAGCTGTTTCTATATACCATACAATCTTGATTTCCTGTGGTAATCTTCTTTTTCCGTTCGTTTGTTGTTCCATTCTTTACACCTCCATTCATATCTTCTCTCAAACTACCACACTTAAATACAGATATGCAATAGTCACCCTGTGAATCGTATAGCAAACGCTTCTTGGAGGTTAAACGAATGATGTCTCAAGGGCTATTGCTAACTAAGATATAACGTTTTAAAGTCAATTGTTCAAAGCGAGTTATCAGCTAGGCAGACACTGATACCAGCTGTGAGCCTTTTCTTGAAAAGCAGCAATCCGGCACCCCCTGCAATCAGCCAACTAACAGGGAGAATTGAAAGTGTGCGTATCCCGTTATACCGAAATAGTCCGCTAAAAAACCAAATGAGTGGATGCCGGGATGTATGTCGGTTCTTCCTATTTCCGTAGAAATAATTCTCCAACTCAGCGATTATGCAATAAAACACTAACCAATTCTTTATTAACAAGTGTTTTACTGACGATTCATTTTTAACAAACTATAAAAGGATTCGTGCCATTTTGAGACATTGCTACTTCCACTTGTTATCTTTCATGAACAAGCGCCTGTAATGTCTGAGAAACACCTCGTAACAATATTTTTTCAATTATATGACCGGCATCGATGTGAGACCTACCGTTTAATAAGAAAATAAACATCCGTCCCTACGCGAAAAAAATTCGCATAGATGAATACCTAGTCCCAAACGTCCTGTACAAAAACTATTTGCATTAAAAAGGCGTTTAATGTCGAATCGCCTTATTTCCGTAGAAATAAATCATCGTTTGCCGCATAGCCATACAAATTTACTTCTTCGCTACTTGAAATGTAAATAAAAAATCGCAAGAAATATGTTACAAGTATGGTTACGATAAAAAAGATATCAAACCTTTTTCCCTGTATTCACCCGTCTGTTTATGATCCCATTGTGGTATACTTTTACTCTGAGAGTAAAATTCAGGTAGTATTTTTTTAAAGGATCTAAAAAAGGGGGAATTTGCAACATGAACAAAGAAAAACAGGAAATCAACATGAGTGAGGAAGAAAAAATTTTTAGAAAGACAAAGAATTGGACTTTAGCTTTAGCAATTATTTCGACAATCTCAGCTATATATTATTCCTTAGCGTCATTTGGTCTAATGCAACTAAGAAACTTAGATTTAAATTCAGTGTCCGAATTGAGTTTAGTGGATAAATATCTAATCGAAGCGCTTCTATCTTCAAATATTATCATTATAATATATAGTATCACCGCAGTCAGTATTTTTTTGACAGTGCTTTTTTATATTTATCACTCGAGATTGCGAAAAGGAGTATTAGTTTCAAAGATTCCATACTTCTTGTCTATAATTATTATTGGCTTTTTAGGTATTGGGGCACTCATCCAGTTCTCAAATGGTTCTGTCACTTTACAACTTATAATCTCTATTGCAATGTTAATCGCATCAATACTCGCGCTTAGCAATTTATTTAAATTGCCAAATAAGAAACAGTACGAAATGACGAGGATTAAGGAGATCCAAATCGGCTGGAAATATGACCAATTATGGGAAAGTTGTATGCTAGCATCAATCGCACAGGCAATCATGGTTGCTCAACAACCTGTGTCTTCCATTAAACATTCTTGGGATGGCATAAACTATAGTGTTCAAGATCATGTTGGAATTAGAGGAACGATTACTTTTAAAGATGAGATTTATATCGGTGCATTTCGCAATGATAAAAGTGATAGACTTAGTGGCGTTCATAAACAAGCAGAAGAGTATTTTGCGCACGCGCCACTATGGATTTATCAAACAGCCACAACTGAGACGTTTCAATATTTATTAGACAATGTTGAAGGAAATCGCAAGCCAGTTATTACTACTGGTTTTTGGGGAGATAAAAATGGCGTTCATGGTTTGGATACATTTGAAGATATGCTCAAGCATGGCGGCTGCATACTGGCAAGACAAATGGCGAACCTTGATGTTGCAATTGGTTCTTGGGCAAAATACTATGAAATGTCTCCCCAACAAATATTATTGCTAAAATCTATTTATGCTCGATTAATTGCTACGCCTGACAAGAAAATGGTACTGAATGCAGAGGAAATCAGAATGATTGGCGCTGTTGATGAAGAAAGAAAATCCTCTAGTATTTCGTCTTTTGAAGAAATAGGAATTAGCTGGTCTTAATTATTTTTAGAAGGATGAAACTCAGTACCAAAGCATATAATTGTTCTTGGCACTGAGTTTTTATTTCTGGGTTCTCATTCTGGAAGTTTGTATGCTATAGAACCATTAGTGCTATTACAACGTAATTTTGGCGCGCACACAAATCCGTTATATCCTCATCAGTAAACTATTAAATTATTGTATTACCGTCCCAAACAAAATGTTTTCTTCTCGCTTCACTTTTCTTCTCTGTCCGTCTTCCTAACGGATCGTATTTGAAAGTGATAATTGTATTGATGAGACCAATTAACTTCGTTTGCCAATTCATCAAAGCACTGTAAAAGGATCTGTCTCTATTTGAGACACCATTACCTCTACTTCGAATCGACCTTTCACAAGTGTTTGTAATGACTCACAGACACCTTGCTTCATTATTGTTTCAATTGTGTGACCAGCATCAATCAGGCAAATCCCTTCTTGCTCCGCATCAACTGCATAGTGATAAGAAATGTCACCAGTCACTAAGCAATCTGCGCCTTGATATTTCGCTTTTGAGATGTAACTACTGCCACTACCGCCTACAATTGCTACTTTCCGAATCATCTTGCCGGGAGCACCCACTACCCGAACATGTCCAAGTGAATAGGTATGCTTCACCTGTAATGCAAAGGTTTTCAAGGGAACTCTTTCAGGCAGGTAGCCAATCTTCCCGATGCCAAAAGATTCACCTGTATGCTCATCAGCAAAATGGACATCAAGATTCTTCACCTGCTCAAGTCGTAAAGCTGCTGCAAGTAAATCATTGACACCACCTGTTGCCGCATCTAAATTCGTGTGAGCAACAAACAGACTAATTTGATTGACGATCAGCATTTCTACAATCCGGCCTTGCAAGTTTTCAGGAACAATCTGTTTTAAAGGGCGATAAAGTAAGGGATGATGAGCATAGATGAGATCAATCTTTTGATCAATCGCTTCTTGTACGACAGCTTCTGTGACATCAAGTGTGATCATCACTTTTGCCACCTGACGATTGCGACCACCAATTTGCCAGCCAATATTATCATCATCCACTGCTAATTTCCTAGGAGCGATTTTTTCAAACAATTGTGCTAATTCATGTCCATTAGCTGTCTTCATTTCCTCTCCTCCTTATTAATTCCGCCAATATAACACTTACAGTGCATCATTTTGATAACCATCTAGAAATGGGTGTTTGACTTGAATCATTTCGAGTTCATTTGTCTCTGTATTGATTTTCAAACCATTTAAGGTACCACCAAAAACCGCACCACCATCAATACCAATTTTTGTTTTACATGAAGACATCCAAACATCTGTGTTAGTTGTTCTCGTCAACACTGGTGTTGGCGTATGCCCAAAAACAATTTGAAGTCCTGTGTCATTAGTCACATCTTCACCATAAAACTCCTGCCGAATCCATAGCAAATCAGTAGCATCCTGTTCTTTAAATGGCAGATCTAACCGAATGCCTGCGTGAACAATCAGAAAATCACCTTTTCTGTATGATAAAGAAAGATCACGGATCGCCTGTATCACAGCTGGAAATCTCTCTTTAATCAAGCTAGCTAATTCCGAATGGCTAACAATGAACTTCCCATCGCCGTCCACAAATGCTGCCATATCAGGTAGGATAGCCATGAATGATAGAATCGTCTTTCTACCACCACCATTCGGGAAAAAGCTCCGTCGACCTTCTGGGTCATCCAACCATTCTAAGAAAAGGTCTTCGTGATTTCCTTTTAACAATTTCACTTGACCCGGATAATGATGTTGCAATGCTAGTAAATGAACAACTGTTTCATAAGGATTCTCTCCACGGTCAACCATATCGCCTGCAATGACTAAGATTTCATTCTCAGGATCCCAAAAAGTCAACAATTCTTTCAGCATGGAGAGTTCCCCATGAATATCGCTAATAACAAATAATTTTTTCAATGAAGATCTCTCCTTTTCCTTTAAAACACATTTGAAAAGATTCACATAGACTTTATCGAGAACTTTCCACTTACCTTGGCCAACAAGTGTTACATATTTCTGTTATTAACATTTCTCCTGCTACGTTACACGAAAACCCTCCGGCAAAGCAACATATACAAAGCTTTTCAGCATACCCATTATCCACTCATTAATTTAAATATTTTTATCGATAGGGTGTTATTATATATAGCCGAGCCTAAGCCATGCACCTAGTCGTATTAAGGTTTGAGTACATCTCTTAGACTACTGACCTGTTCTAAAAACTTCTTCGACTTAAGTAACAACCCTGAGTTTCGTTCATAATAAACATCAATGAGCGTTCTCAGCTCTTTCTTAGTATCTGGTGATAATGTAATTTCACCAAGCCGACTAATATCAATATGTTGAAACAATCGGAGCAGTTTGATCACGGTCACCGAAACCGGCATCACATACTTATCTTCATAAGCACAACGTTGACAAATTAAGCCGCCTTCCTGTATCGAAAAAGCAAAGTGCCCTTCTGTCACACCGCAATTAACACAACGATTCAGTTCAGGCGTAATCCCTAACAGAGAAAGAATTTTCACTTCAAAAATATTAACCAGTACTTCCTCATCATATCCTTCATCTATGTAATTCAGTAATCCCGAAAACAAGGCAAACAAAGAGCTACTCGCCTGCTTCTCTTCAGTTGCTCGTTCAAGTAGCTCTGCCATATACGTCACGTACGATGTTTTAAAGATATCCTCACGAATATGACGAAATCCGTTCATGACTTCTGCTTGCTGTAAAGTCCCCATACCATTGCCAATGTGAAACAGAAAAAAGCCATAATTAAATAGCTGTGAGGCACCAGCGAATTTGCTCTGCTGCTTTCTTGCCCCACGTGCCATCACTGTAACCTTACCTAATTCCTTTGAATATATCGTCAGAATTTTCGCTGATTCACCATAATCAATGGACCGAATAATGACCCCTTCACACTTTGCTAACAAACTTGCCACCACATTTTTCTAACAGATTAAGACTGATTACTTTCTTTTTCAATTTCTTTATACAATAAATAACTTTCAATATTACCGGTCACACTAAATAAATTCCAGGTCAAGTCTTTCATAAATAAAGCCCACCTTTTTATAAAAAATGCTCCCCATTTGAAAACAGCATACCAACTTGTGAACTAGACAAAAGCTGATCGTCCCTACCTCTATTTAGTATCCCTTTACATCCAGTATTTATTTTTTGTTTTATTTCCAATTTTGCCATCCATGGCAAAATTGGAAATTGCGAAATGACTAAACTACAAAGCGATCATCCTAATGCTTTGTGTACATCTGTCTAATATTCATCATCACTAAATCCAATATCACGAAGCTGTGATGATTTATTCCGCCAATCTTTTTGTACCTTAACCCAAAGCTCTAAATAAATCTTACTGCCTAGCAGGTTTTCAATATCAACTCTGGCGCGTTGACCAATTTCCTTTAGCATCGATCCACGCTTGCCACTAATAATGC
>JAVBKE010000001.1:0-15536 GCA_031554185.1 Caryophanales bacterium | reverse complement strand
CATCGCTCTCATCAAGCAATTCTGCAGCTTCTCCCTGATGCGATTTTAAAATATCTTGCAGTAGCCCGTTGGCCATATTAATAATAGAAAGGGAGTCTAAATAATTATTTTGCAACCCGTCTTCTTGATCATCTATTTGCTCATCAGCTTGCGCATCAATAGCTGTAACGTAGTCAGGATCGTCATCCACTTCTGTACTTTGACCTCCCATCACTTGCTTTAGATTCGCTACAAGACTCTCGGGATCGATTGATAAATCGAATAATGAAAAACTGGTAGGCTGATTGGTTACTGGTTCAATGATCTCTAGGCTAAGCACTTCAACATTGGTTTCTACTGGTGCATCACTATCAATAACCGTGAGCTCACCATCCAGCTCCGTCTGAATTGTACTTTGATTTATTTTATCTCGGTTATGCTTTCGAAAATGAAAAACCGTTTGCATCTTTGGTTTTTCGATAAAAAAATTTGGTTGATTCACATTGAAAAATGGTCGATCATGATTGTCGCTCTTCGCCATGGATATCCCCCAATTCTGCATATATTATTATGTATGCAGTGTCTGGTTGTCTCTTGTCATCTAAGCAAAACCATTCCCATTCATTTCATTAGTTATGATCATTTTCCGATGACTTGTCTAATGGTTTTTGCGGCTGTGAATGACTAAGAATGACAATTTCTATCAGCAAATAACTTCCACATTTCTGACATAGTGCTTGTTGCGACTGTAACGTCATACAATTTCCACAATAAAGCATTTTCATAGCAAAAACCTTCTTCTTTTATGCAACTATATGATGCGGATGTCACCATTATTCGGCATAAAGGAAATGGTAGAACGATTGCAGGACGGCTCTGACCAAAACGAAAAGCTTCATTCACTTTTTTTCTAGTGAATGAAGCTTTTATACTGAACTGAATAAGCGCAGAATCAACCGCCTAATTTAATCTAGTTATGAAATATCTTTTCGTGAAAACTTTCGTACAGCAAGCCAGATAAAGGTGACCATATACAGACCAATGTACAGGTACATCCATACACTTGCAGGCTCTCCACTTCCAGACATACTTGACCCGGCCATCACGGTCCCAGCTAGTTCAGAAGCCGGGAACATCAATTGCTCCATCGCGTTATAAATTACTTGGAAAGGCGAAATTAGGCTAATAAAAATACCTGTGCTAATGATCGATTCGCTATTCATGTAGTGACCAATCATTTCGATGGTGCCACCCACACTACCTAGGATATAGATGAAAATCATGAGAATACCGTTTGGCACAGCTTTTAGGCTTACAGAACCAAAGACAGTGACACAAAGGACGGTCACAGGAATCCACATGTACAATAGCCAGCCGCCCACAGTCTGCGTCAACGTCAAACTGGTAATCGTTTCTAGCCCAAAGACGCCACCGATTGCCAACATTAGCGCAAAGATAACAGTGGCAAAAGAGCAGGCAAGGATAATGAGACCAAAGAGCTTACCTAGAATGTAATGGTAACGCGGAATCGGTCGAGATAGGATACCTTGAATTAAACCAGATTCCATTTCTGAAGCAATGGCACCCGAACCAAGCATAATCGTTAACAGTGCTAGCAACATCCCTGAGAATTGAAAACCCATCACTGTTGCCATTTGAACCGCAAACGGTTTATAAAGGTCGCCCATGCCATGTGTGACTGACGAATTAGGCATGTAATTAATCATCAATGTCCAGAATACAAGGAAAATGGCCATCACAATACCCATTACGACGAATGTCTTTTTACGGAGGGCTTCATTAAGTGTTGTAATCAGAATCGCTACGATGACAATCCCTCCTCACCAACAATTTTGATAAATACGCTTTCAAGCGTTTCTCGATGAGGGGTTAACTCATATAGCGTGACACCATTTGTAACTAAATGTGTTGCCAGAGTGGGAATTTCCTCTTGATCATCCAGCGAAACGGTAAAACTACCATCTGAGACTTTTCTGAACGAATCATTCTTTGCTTTTAAAGTAGTAAATAACTCTTCACTAAAGCCTTTTGCCCGTATCGTCAAGTTTACTTTATTCATTAGCAAATCTTGAATCGTTGCAGATTTAGCAACTCTCCCCTTATATACGATCGTCACACTATCGCATACTGACTCAACTTCGCTGAGCAAATGGCTATTTAAAAATACGGTTGTTCCCTCATTTTTCAAGGTAACAATTAAATCTCTCACATCTTTTCGGCCAATTGGGTCTAAGGCAGAGGTTGGTTCATCAAGGAAGAGTAGCTTTGGATTAGGAAGTAATGCACAAGCTAGGCCAATTCGTTGCTGCATCCCTTTAGAATAAGAACCGACTCGATATTTTTCTTGTCCTTCCAGCCCCACCAGCTTTAATACACTGGCGATCCGGTCGTTACGATGTTTTAAATTGATTAATCTTGCGTGAAATTGAAGCAAGTCTAGACCAGTCATCCAATCTTGATAGCGAAATAGCTCCGGTAAATACCCCATGCTCGCTCTTGCAGATACATCCCCCAATGGTTTGCCAAGAATTTGCCCACTACCTGATGATGGAAAAACCAGCCCGGTTAACATTTTGATAAATGTACTCTTTCCGGCACCGTTTGGTCCTAAATAGCCATAGACTTCTCCTTCTTTCACAGCAAGATCAATTTGATCGCAGGCAATCTTATTGCCATAACGCTTTGTTAGCGCATGCGTTTCAATGATCATTATCGAACGCTCCTCGCAATGTCAGTCAATTCAGCATCAGACTTATCAGCAATTAAACCATTTAATACCCCATTTTCTGTCCAAACAAGTAATGATGGATTTTCCATAGCAGCTAACCTTTGAGTCACTTCTGCATGTGCTTCATTCATTGCAGCCACTTTTTCTACACCATACTGGTCAACCATTGCCTGATTCGCTTCAGCTTGTTTTGCTTCGTATTCAGCTTTCTGTTCAGGTGTTAGTGACTCTGCGGTTGGGTGTGGCTCAGAAGCCTTTAGATCAGCTGGTAGGCCTTCATAAAGAGATTTCAGGTCAGATAATGTATAAACATAGCCACTCATACCACCTAAGTCAACTTCTCTACCAAATCCAGATAGTACTGGCAAATAGATATCATTACTGGCTGGATCAATTTCTTTCAATTGCGCGCGGATGTTAGTTGGAATAATCGGTAAGTCTAGAATCGTACTCCTAAGTTCTGTTTTAACATCTTCTGGCGCATCAAGAACAGATTGTTGCGTTGCAAAGTACAATAATTCATCGTAACTTGCAATCACAGCTGGAGATGAAGTCATAGTCATTTCCACGCCAGCTAGATCACTTGAAAGATTCTGATCACTACCAATTAAAGCAAGTGCTTCGTTGCAAGCATCAACATTCAATGTAAAAACAGTTTTGTATGAGTCTGCCATCACAATCTCAGGTGTTTCGGATTTCAGGTCAAGTGGAAGATCAAAATCGAATGATGTGAAATCTTCACTGTTCTCCAATTTTTTCATTGATGGTTCCGTACTAGAAACGATGTTCACTAATGGCTTATATTCAATTTGCTTGCCTTGTAATTCTGTCCCTAGTGCCTCCATTGTTGTCATCGCTTCTTGCATGTCTGCTGCCGTAATTTCAATTGTTTGTACATCATTGACACGGAAAATAGACATGGCATCGTATGCAAACGATTTTAACGGGCTAACCAAAATCACGAGCGCTGCCATGACAGCAATAGGTACAATTATAAAAGCTTTTCTTTTCATCATTATCATCCTCTTTTTTATATTTAGTGTAACCTGATTTATTGCAGAATTGTTGCAGGTACACTGATTGATCCAACTATAGAATAGACTAGCAATATGTCCTCAAGATGCCCTTGAAATACACTGTACAATTAAAATTATATCGCAGCTGTTCAAATTAAATTTACTGGCCACTTTTACCTTGAAAAACTGAATCTTTTACTGGTAATTTGATGGTCATTTTGGTGCCGATGTTCTGCTCACTCGAAAGTTCGATGCTGCCCTTATTTATTTCGACAATCTTCTGCACAATGGCTAGACCGAGCCCATTGCCCATCTGAGCCCGGGATTGATCCGCTTGAAAGAACTTCTCAAATACACGCTTCTGATCCGCTTCAGAAAGGCCAATACCATTATCTTCAATGATCACTTCAATCCCATCTTTGCTATTTTTTGCAGTGATGGATATTGTGCCGTTTATGTTTGAAAACTTGATAGCATTTTCAATCAAATTTAACCACACTTGTTGCGTCAATGCTTCATCGCCAATGTAATCGATTTTTTCTAAATCAATACTGAGTGCAATTTTTTTTTGAGACCATTTCTCTTCCAAAAGGACAATGGTTTTCCGAATCTGTTCATCAAGAGAAAACAGTTTTGCTTCTTCTAGAATGTATTGATTGTCCAATTTTGAAAGCCTTAACATGTTTGAGCTTAATTGATTCAAGCGACGTGCTTCACTGACAATTATATTTGTATATTGTTCAAACGCTTCCGGCGTTAACGCCTTATCTTGCAACATTTCTGCAAAACCTTGAATTGAAGCAATGGGTGTTTTAAACTCATGTGAAACATTTGTGATGAAGTCTTTCCGTAAATACTCCATACTACTAAGTTCGTCTGTCATTAAGTTGAAATTTTCAGCCAAAAGACCAATTTCATCATTGCTACGATAATTAACTTTTACAGAAAAGTTCCCTCTAGACACTTCTTCCGCTGCCTTGCTAATTTCTAAAATCGGCCTTGAAATCAGTTTCATCGCGTAGAATAGGAGCCAACTTCCAATAACAACGCAAAACACTAATGCAACTGTCATCAGCTCACTGTAGACAACATGCGCTTCTTCAATTGTTAAATTCTTCTCAAAGAAGAGCAGAAACACGAGTGAGGAAACAACAAAAGTCACAAAACAGGCAAAGAAGAGAATGCCAATTGCGATTAACGTACCCTTTGCACGGACTGACTGTGAGATTTTTTTAATCATCATTTTTCTCCACCTTATATCCTAAACCACGTATGGTTACAATTTTAAATTCTGAACGATGATCGAGTTTTTTTCGCAACTTTTTGATATGACCGTCCACTGTGCGTTCATCTGTGTCGCTATCTAGACCCCAAAACTCATCCATTAATTGTTGCCGTGTGAAAATTTGCTTTGGATAGCTTAGTAATTTAAACAACAATTGAAATTCTTTTTTCGGTAAAACCATATCCATATCTGGTCCAGTCACACCAAATGTATCGTAATCAAGAACGAGCCCTCCAATGGCTATCTTGTGTTCATTGGTAATCCTTGCTCTCCGGAGAAGCGCAGCTACTCGAAGAAGCATTTCGTTCATGTCTATTGGCTTTACCATGTAATCGTCTGTGCCAAGCTGAAACCCTTTTGCTTTATCTTCAAAACTTTCTTTCGCTGTCACTATGAGAATAGGCATCTGATAACCTGCAGATCGCAAATTTTCAATCAGCTCAAAACCATCAAGATTTGGCATCATTAGGTCGCTAATCATTAAATCAACTTGTTGATTTTCTATCATTGAAAGCGCTTCTTGACCATCTGCAGTTTGCAGCACTTTGTAGCCAGCCTGCTCTAGCCGAGCTGCCATTAAAATACGAATATTCGCATAGTCTTCCACTAACAGAATTTGAAACATAGCCGCTTACTCCTTCACTCATTGCAATTAAACCATTTTTTCTCATTATACCTGTTTTATAGATTGTGTGGAACTAGGGTTCATTATTCCAATGTAAGCATTTAATATGGACTATCTATGTCTATTTGCAAATTTGCGTGACGATAGATCGACAAAGAAGAACCCTAGAAACCAATAACCTCGATTCCTAGGGTTCAAAGGATTCCGATCCTACACGGTCTCCTTTTAATATTGTGTCTAAAAATCCTTCATTTTCTTGCGTAACAAGTAAATTGTTTTACGGGTGAAATGTTGGCTTTTTTCTTGTTCTGCTTCGGCCATTTCTACGGCCACTCTTCGTTCGTGTACTTCTTTTTGCGCGTCTCATCTGGACAATCATAGCGATTGCACCAAGCACAGCCAAAATATAAGCAGGCATCTCTTCACCATTAACCCATAAAACAATGCCAGATAGAAATAGCACTGCGGCCACAATTGTAGAAATAATTCTTTGATTGTTCCGATTCTGTGTGTCAATCAATTTTCGCTCAAATGAACCTGAAAGTTTCACCCTCAGATCACCATTATCCATCTTACGGACTAATGAGATCATCTTTTTTGATGTGGGAATAATCTCTTTGATGATTTGCTTTCCTTGATCCAAAATCGTATTGATTGCACTGTCTTTAAATTCGCTGTTCATGACATCTTCGATATACGGCTTGGCTTCTTTGACAAAGTCGAAATCTTTATCAAGTGCCACACAGAGTCCATAAATTGTCCCAACTGCTTTTCCTAAAAAGGTCATTCTCGTAGGCAATTGAAAAGGTTGCGTATACAAAAAATCTCTAAATTCTTCTAACGAATCATTGTTGGTAAATGCGCTAACATCCACCTTGTCTCCAGCCAATTGACCAAATAAAAGCGATAGATTTTTGGAAAGAACATTGACATCTGCATTTTCTCGAAGAAATCCTAATCGCAAAAGTGCATCAACTGCGCCAGTGGAATCCTTTAAGTAGACAGCAATCACTAGAGCAACCAATTGTTCACGCATCGTATCGGTAATTGAACCGACCATACCAAAGTCAACGAGCACGATCTTTCCGTCTGGCTGTACCAGTACGTTCCCTGGATGAGGGTCTGCGTGGAAAAAACCATCAATCATAATTTGTTGAATATAGATTTCGAATAAGTGACGAGCAAGCTTTGTACGATCAACGCCGTATTGATCTAATTGATCAAAGTCGTTGACCTTAACGCCTTCCATAAACTCCATAGTCAGCACTTTCTTTGAAGAATATTCCCAATAGATTTGCGGGATATTAATCTCCCCGTCAGCCAGAAAATAGAGTTGCATCCTCTCAGCATTAGCGCCTTCTTTTTCAAAATCCAATTCATCATTGATTACCTCATGAAATTCTTGATAGACATCATCAAGATCAACAAAGTTGCCAATTTTCGTCATTCGATTTAGAAGCCTAATAGCCGTTTTCAATGAAACGAGGTCGATGGCAATAACTTCATCAATGTTTGGTCTGAGCACTTTAACTGCAACAGATTCACCAGTGTGAAGCGTTGCCCGATATACTTGCCCGAGCGAAGCAGCAGCGATCGGATCACGATCAAAACTAGCATACAGTTGGTCCACACTTTGCATGAACTCAGACTCGATCGAAGCAAGTATTAGCTTTGTATCTACTGGCGCAACAGAATCTTGCAATTTTGCAAGCTCATCGGTATATTCTTTTGGCAAAATATCAATTCTAGCACTAACATGTTGCCCAAGCTTGATAATCAACCCGCCCATTTCCATTGCAGTCGAAGTAAAAATCCTTGCCTGCTTTTGGTAGAGATGATTACGCTTTGCAATATGCTTATCTTTCGATATCAATCTTTTCTGCTTCCCTAAAATCCAAAACTGAAGTCCAAAGCGAACAACCAGCCACATTGTTTTTCTAAAACGAGAATTTCGGGCAAGTTTGAAGAAATGTTTCATTCTGTTTCCTCGTCCGCTTCTTCCTCATCATCTAAGTCATCAAAAGCATTCTTCTTATCAATGATTGACTGCGCGATCTTTTCTAGTTTCTTTGATTTACTCATAAAGAACTCAGCAAATTCATCAAATACATCTGCTCGCACTAAAGCGACCGATCCTTTCCGCTTATCTCCAAAAACGACAAATTTATCACCTGCTTGAATGCCAAGTTCTTCCCTAGCACTAGCAGGAATAACGACTTGTCCACGCTCACCAATTGTTGTCGTACCTAAAATTTTTCCGTGACCCATTCCATGACCTTTACGGCCAGTACCATGTCCCATCATATGAAAACCTCCAAATCTTATTTAATTACACTTTTATGATACATCATACTTTTCATACTTGCAATCTATTTTTTGGTTGATCTATATTGCAATATAACTATATTTGGTTCAATGACTGGATTTTCAGCACAAAAAAACTCACTATCCATGTAGAACTGCGGATAATGAGTTTCATCTACTAGATCCCAAATTGTTTAGTACAATAAACGCTTACTGCTATGACTAGCATGAAGAGTAAACTAGTCTTGCTTTCGTTTTCCCCAATATTGATAATAGTCAGTACGAATAAAACCATTAAACAACTTACGCTTTTTCGTTGCCTTTCTTCCGTAGCACTTTTCAAATTCTTCATGAGAAGTAATCATATAAATCGACCAAGTATCTAGGTCGGCAAAAGCTTGCCCCATTTCCCTGTAGACGACTTCCACTTCAGGGCGATCATTAAGACGTTCTCCATAAGGGGGATTCCCAACAATAATCCCAAATTCTTTGCGAGTTGTAAAATCTGACACTTGCATCTGCTTAAACTGGATAATATCTGCAAGTCCCGCTTCTGCAGCATTAGCTTCCGCTTTACTTATTAGTTTATGATCAATGTCGTAGCCTGAAATATCAAGTTCTTGATCATAATTAGCAAGGTTATCAGCCTCATCACGAACCTCTGACCAGACTTTCTCTGGCATCCAGTCCCATGA
The DNA here is from genome assembly GCA_031554185.1 of Caryophanales bacterium. Classification (GTDB taxonomy): domain Bacteria; phylum Bacillota; class Bacilli; order JARBTR01; family JARBTR01; genus JAVBKE01. The sequence continues at coordinate 6,883 of JAVBKE010000001.1, read as the reverse complement.
TTCACATAAAAAATCTCGATTAAACCCTGGCGCAATGTTCTGACCAATTAGTGCCGCTTCAATTGGGATCGTGCCTGAGCCGCAAAATGGATCGACAAACGGACGATCTGGTTTCCATGTCGTTAGCATGACAAGTGCGGCCGCTAGTGTTTCTTTTAGTGGTGCCCCGCCTTGATCAACCCGGTATCCACGTTTATGTAATCCGGCTCCACTTGTATCCAGTGTCAAAAACACCTTATCCTTTAGTATAGAAACTTCAATCTTATGAAGCGCACCCGTTTCATCAAGAAAGCCAGTTTTCCCGTATGCTTGCTTCAAACGCTCTGCAACTGCTTTCTTCACAATCGCTTGGCAGTCTGAAACGCTATAGAGCGTAGACTTAACTGACTTGCCTGTCACCGGAAATTCCCCTGTGACATCGACGAACTGCTCCCAAGGGAGTGCTTTCGTTTGCTCAAATAGGCTGTCGAATGTCTTTGCAGTAAATTCTCCAACGAGAACCTTCACCCGATCAGCGGTTCTAAGCCACATATTCGCACGAGCAATCGCTCTCTCGTCTCCTTGAAAAATGACCTTGCCGTTATCGACAACACAGTCATACCCTAAAGCACGTACTTCAGTAGCCACTAATGACTCAATGCCCATTGCCGCAGTAGCAATAATTGTATACATCTCATAACTCCCTAATTCGTATTAAAAAACAATTATGATTAAAAGAAAATGCCTACGTCCCATGCAGAAAGCAGACAAATATGAAGGTTGCGCCTTATAAGCCATGTTCTGTACCTCAGTACTACAATCGACTAACAGTCTCGTACTAAAAGGCGATAATCATCTATCTTCAGATCACTCTGATTTTTCCTCCGTTCACAACATAAATGTTGTCTTTCCTTCAGAAAAATTCCCCTACCAATGTTTGGGTTTCTCGCTCGTGGGGTTTACCCGTTCCACCTCACTTGTTTCCAAGTAAGCTACGTCACTGTGGCACTTTCAGGGTGGAAACCATATCCAGATGGACTTAGGCTTTCCGTTCCCGCCGTCAGTCCCTTCAAACTGCCCTAGCTTATTTTTTCATTAGGCACGAACACTACCGCCATCGCAGGACGGTGCGAGCATGGACTTTCCTCTACAAAATTGCAGCAATTATCCAGACGTTACTTGTATTATAACTCACGATTAATCATATTGCCAAATACAGCTTTTTCCAAGTTAGATATTCTTTTCAGAATATCGAAATTTGTTGAGCCACTCATCCGTGATTGTTCTTGTGAGGTAGCATGTTTAGACATTTCTTTCATTTGACGTTTTAACTTTTCGTTCTCGGCATACAATTTCTCAACCTCAAATCGAAAAATTTCATAATCCTTAATAACCACATCTAAAAATGCATCAACTTCATCTTTTTTATAGCCATTCATCCCGCTTTTAAATTCTTTTTCCACTATTTCTTTAACAGTTAAGTTAATATTCGCCATCTGTTTTACCCCTCACGTTTTATGTTCCTATCTTATTCTTTCAAAAAAACTTTTTGTTGTCAATTTACTTTGAGAAAAATATTTATTTAAGACGATTTTTACGCAAAAAAAGAATGCCAGTGATTAAACATGGCATTCCTTTGTACGCTTGTATATCCCTTTTAGCAACCTGCACGAGGCATTGGTGAACCAAAGTAAGCATCTTGACTTACTGCGTTGTTATACGCTTGATATTGATGAGGAAAATAGTGGTTGTTTTGATAAACATGAGTGTTTAGTGTTGTTTCAGTCACCGGATGGATATGAGGCACGATGTGAGTGAATTGGTTGTGCTTCACAAAGTTGATTGGTGGGTGACACACAGGTGGACAACAGTTTGTTGCACAGCACCCTGGAATTGGAATTGGATTACAGCCAAACATAGGAGGACGCATATTCTTTCTCCTTTCGGTCCTTTATCAAGTTCATTTATAGAATATGTTCATGCTAGTTAATTGTACTAATCAAAACACCCAAAAACCGTACAACGTACCCAAACTTCATTTTCCGCCAGGTAAAAGCACTTCTCACCTCTTCTCTGTATACATTAGATTGTAGTGCCTAAAGATTGCAAGTAGTTAAATGCCGGAGGTGTCATTCATTGGACAAAGAACAATTAGATCAGTTAAAAAAACAGTTTCATGGCTTAGTCAAGAATATTGATGAGACATTACACAAAAAACTTGGTAATGAAGTCTTTCAGTCAGTTGAGCAATTTATTAAAAACATTCCACTAACAGGAAATTTCCAGTTAGATTGGACAGAAACGGATGCTGAATATCTATTGAAAGCGAATATTGCCGGTGTTCCAAAGGATGAAATCAATATTGACTTAGTTGGCAATCAGCTCAGAATTTCTTATCGTTCTATTTCAGAAACAACAGAGAAACGTTACAGCAGGTCCTTTACCTTCCATCAACCCATCATTGAAGAAAAAATCGTTGCCAATCATCAAGATGGCCTACTTATCATTACCATTCCTAAGTCGACAACTAAGAAAAATATCGAGATTAGTTAGATTAGTTTGGCACTTAATCATTCTTTGCGTAATTGTAAGACATGAAAATGAGTTAAAGCTCAATACGTGAACAATTTCACACTAAAAAGGTTCTGCTGTACTATTAAAGCAGAACCTTTTTTCTATTATTAGGCGCGTAGTGCCGCCCCGCATTTTGCTTGTACTTGATGAATAACTTCGTTGTGCACTAGGTTTACTTCATCGTCCGTTAAGGTCTTGTTTGGATCGAAATATTTTAGCGAGAAAGCAATTGATTTCTTGCCTTCATCAATATTGGCACCCTCATAGATATCAAATACCAATACTTCTTTTAATAAACGTCCACCGGCTTTTTCAATTGTCTTCTTAATTTGCCCTGCTGTCATCGCTGAATCAACGACAAGTGCAATGTCCCTTGAAATCGATGGGAAGCGTGGAATTTCTGAAAATTTGATTGGACGAATTTTGACATTGAACATTTCTTGTAGTGAAAGCTCAAATACATATGTGTCTTTAAGATCAAACCTTTTTGCCACCTGAGGATGAACTTGACCACAATAACCAATTCTTTTCCCATTTTGCAATAAGATTTCTGCCGTACGTCCTGGGTGCATTCCTTCCAGTTCAACTGGCTTCCAGACGATCATTTTTGACAATCCGAAGACTGAAAAAAGGCTCTCTAATATCCCTTTTACAACAAAGAAATCAACTGCTTTCCGCTCGCCTTGCCACATATGCGAGTGCCACATGCCTGTAAATCCACCAGCAATATGTTCAACTTCTTCTGGTAATCCCGTTTCATCGTCCTTTAAATAGACAGACCCAGTTTCAAAGATGGCTAAATGATCAATTTGTCGCGCCTTGTTAAAGCGGAGCACTTCTAACAAACTTGGTGCGATGCTCTGTCTTAATGTGCTATGTTCTTCTGACATTGGCATTGCCAGTTTAATTTTATCCAAATTATAAAGACTAAATTGGCCAGCTTTTCTCTCCGAAACAAGCGAGTAGGTAATCGTTTGGTTCAGACCAGCACCGTTAAAGAATTTACGCACAGCTCTGCGCCTTGCTTGGAATCCGGAAAGTCCAGTGTGTTCAGGCTGTGATTGCGGCAGTGTCATTGGCAAGTTGTCATAGCCGTAAATGCTAGCGATATCCTCAATTACATCTTCAGCAATTTGCAAACTTCTCCGTCTTGTTGGTACTTGAATCACAAATTCCTCTGCTTGAAGCTGGTACTGATATTGAAGTCTAGTGAGAATATCGCAAACTTCCGTTTCGCTCAGGTTCATGCCGAGAATCGCATTGATTTTGGTCATGGTCACAGAAATTTCACGCTCATTCGTGTCTAAATGCCCAACAACAACAGAACCTTCAGCTACTTCACCACCAGCATATTGGTGCAAAAGTTGTGCTGCTCTTTCTGCAGCAGCATACACTTGGTTCGGGTCTACCCCTTTTTCAAATCGAACACTTGAATCTGTGCGAATACTTTGTTGCTTCGAAGCTTGACGAATCGATTCTGCATTGAAATAAGCTGACTCCAAAACGATGGTTGTTGTTGTCTCCGAAACAGCCGAATCAGCACCGCCCATTACACCAGCAATTGCTACAGGTACCTGGCCGTTTGTAATCACCATTTGATGGACATCCACAGTTCTTTCTACGTCATCAAGTGTGATGATCTTTTCGTTTTCCATTGCATTCCGAACAACGATTTCTTTTGAACCTAACTTGTCGTAATCAAACGCGTGCAGTGGTTGACCATATTCCATTAATACATAATTTGTGATATCAACAACATTACTATGTGGTCTTACACCGCAAGCGATAAGATAGGCTTGCATCCATAATGGTGATGGCTCGATTTTGACATTTTTAATCACTTTCGCAATATAAAGTGGGTTTTCATTTGCTTCGACTTTTACAGAAATGAAGTCGCTTGCCTTGACATTAGTGCAAGGATATTCCACTGCGGGGAAAGTTGTAGGCTTTGAAAGAATCGCCGCTACTTCATAAGCAACACCAATCATATTTAAGCAATCTGTCCGATTTGGTGTCAGACCAAGCTCGATGATCGCATCATTTAGTCCTAACGTGGCAACAGCAGGAGCACCAGCAGGTGTTCCTGCCGGAAATACATAAATACCTGTCGCGAATTCTTTTGGTGTCAACTTGGCGTCAACACCTAACTCCGCAAGTGAACAAATCATACCATTTGATTCCTGACCACGAAGATTTCCCTGCTTAATTTTGAAACCACCTGGCAGTACGGCACCTACTAATGCGACTGGAACGGTTTGGCCGGCTGCAACATTGGCTGCACCACAGACAATTTGAATAGGCTGTGTGTCGCCAACATCAACTTGACAGACGCGCAGTTTATCTGCATCTGGGTGCTTCTCGCATGAAAGCACGTGACCTGTAACAACTTTCTCGATGGATAATCCAGCAGTATTGACCGATTCAACCTCAATGCCGCCTTTTGTAATTTTTTCTGATAAGCTTTCTGGTGTTTCATCTGTTAAATCAACAAATTCTTTTAACCAATTGTAAGATACGAACATGTATGAGTCCCTCCGATTTTACTTAATTCTGTACGATACATTAGATATGTTTTCTAAATTGAGATAAGAAGCGCATATCATTCACGTAAAAAGCGCGAATATCTGTGATTCCGTAGCGAAGGATCGCGATTCTTTCGACACCCATGCCAAAGGCAAAACCAGTATAACGATCTGGATCAAATCCCGCCATACGTAGTACATTCGGATGAACCATTCCTGCACCAAGAATTTCAATCCAACCAGTTTGTTTACATGTCGCACAACCCTTTCCATTGCAAAAATTACATGAAACATCAACCTCTACAGATGGTGAGGTAAACGGGAAGAAGCTTGGCCGAAGACGGATTTCTCGCTCTTCTCCAAACACTTTCTTAACAAATAAATCCAATGTACCTTTAAGGTCGCTCATCGAGATGTTCTCATCAACAACAAGGCCTTCGATTTGCATGAATTGATGTGAATGTGTAGCATCGTCATCATCACGACGATAGGTCTTGCCTGGACAGATGATTTTCACAGGTCCCACGCCTTGTTTTGCTAATAAAGTACGCACCTGTACTGGTGATGTATGTGTTCGTAGTAAAATATCTTCATTGACATAAAATGTGTCTTGCATATCACGAGCTGGATGCCCTTTTGGCAAGTTTAACATTTCAAAATTGTAGTGATCACTTTCTACTTCAGGACCCTCGGCAACGGTATACCCCATTGAAATGAATTGATCTTCAATTTCCTCAATCATTCTTGTTAGCGGATGAAATGTGCCAGGACGGATTGGTGAACCTGGCAAAGAAATATCAATTGTTTCTAACGCAAGCTGCGCATTCATTTCTTTGATTTCAAGTTGCTCAAGTTTTTTCTCAACATTTTGATTAATGTCCTCTTTGACTTGATTAACCAATGCCCCGATTTTTGGCCGCTCTTCTGGTGTATATTTTGCAAGCCCTTTCATCAATGAGCTAATAGGTCCTTTTTTACCTAGAAAAGTAATTCGAATGTCGTTTAGCTCTTTCATTGTCGTGGCGCTTTCAATTTGCTGACAAGCATCTTGCTTCAGCTTATTTAATTCTTCCTTCATTTCAAATCCCCCATTATTTCAATAAAATAAACATTATGATAGCAACGATGATCATTCATTATGCTCAATTAATTGATAAAGTAAAACTGCAGTTGCTACTGAGACGTTTAATGACTCAGCTTGTCCACGCATTGGTACATAAATATTTTGATCCGCTTCTTGTAGTAGCTGCTTCGATACACCATTTCCTTCATTACCAACGATTAAAGCAAATGCTACTGGTGCTTCCAGTGCAAAAACAGATTGCCCGTTTGTGAGCGCAGTCCCGTAGATAGGGATTTCCCTCTTCTTCAGTTCTTTAATAGCCTCTTGCAGGTTCATGGACACGACCGGGAGATGAAAAAGACTCCCTTGACTTGCTCGGACGGTTTTATCATTATATAAATCGACACAGCCATCGCCCAAAATGATGGCACTCACACCAACAGCATTAGCCGTTCTGATGATCGTACCAAGGTTTCCAGGGTCCTGTAAAGCATCGACCAATAAAAAATAACGTTGGTCTTGCCAATGAAGCGCATTCGCTTGCTTACGGCAAACAGCATACACATGCTGTGATGACTGAGTTTGTGAAAGAATTTCAGCAATCTCTTTACTCACTTGGAACAAGGGGATACCCGTCAGATCCCATGCTTCTGGTATTTGTATATCTCCACTAAAGATGACTTCTAACGCCATTTTTGACTGTAGTGCTTCTTCGACCAAATGGATTCCCTCGACTAGAAAGAAC
>JAVBKE010000108.1:0-3337 GCA_031554185.1 Caryophanales bacterium | reverse complement strand
AAAAGTGAAAAGTTTAGGCAAAAGTATCGACAGGTTGATGTACTTCTCATAGATGATATTCAATTTCTTGCGAAAAAAATTGGAACTCAAGAAGAGTTCTTTCATACATTTAATACATTATATGAGTCAGGAAAACAGATTGTTATTACTAGTGATAGACCGCCTAGCGAGATTCAAACGCTTGAAGATCGGTTGCGTTCAAGATTTGGCTGGGGCTTAATCACTGATATTTCAGCACCAGATTTGGAAACTAGGATTGCCATTCTTCAAAAGAAAGCAAAAAGTGACGGTCTTGATGTGACGAATGATGTCTTAATGTTAAGTGCGAATTCAATTGACACCAATGTTCGAGAACTTGAAGGCGCCCTTACAAGAGTATTAGCTTATTCTTCTTTATTGAATAAGGATATTACAGTTGAATTAGCAGAAGAAGCACTCAAGAACCTGATTACAACTACACGAACTTCAAAATCCATTACTGTTTTTGATATTCAAAGGGTCGTTGGGAGCCATTTTCATGTTAAATTAGAAGATTTTAAATCAAAAACAAGATCGAAAGCTATTGCCTACCCTCGACAAATTGCAATGTATCTCTCGCGTGAGCTGATTGGGTTATCTTTTCCCAAAATTGGAGAAGAATTCGGTGGCCGCGATCATTCTACGGTCATGCATGCATGCGAAAAGATTTCTGATGAGTTATCGAAAGATACCCATTTAAGTAGCCAAATTGAAAACATTAAAAAAAACTTAACATCCTAGTTTTGAGCCTTTTGATTTATAATGAGTATCCACCTGTGGAAAACTTTGCACAAGTTATACACAATCTATCAACAGGTACAAACCCATATGAATAGGGGTATTTGAATAAGTTATCCACTTTTCCACAGGCCCTACTATTATTTCTATTACTTTTAATATAAAATAAATAAAACAAAACGATTCTGGAGGCTCCTAAATGAATTTCTCAATTAAGAAAGATCGATTAATGCAAAGTGTGAATGATTGCCTACGTGCTGTTGCATCTAAAACACCTCAAGCTATTTTAACAACGATTAAGTTTGAGGTATCTTTACAAGGTTTAAAATGTACTGGTAGTGACTCTGATATTTCAATTGAATCATTTATACCTGCTGAAGAAGCTGGTGATGAAATTATTGAAGTCTTTAATATTGGTTCAATTTGTTTGAATGCTCGCCTTTTTGCTGAAATTATTCGTAAATTACCAACGGATATGGTTGAGATTAATGTAAAGAGTAATTTTCAAACAGTGATCAAATCAGGAAAATCAGAGTTCAAGATAAATGGACTTGATGCTGACGAATATCCTAAGCTACCAGCAATTGATCATGACCCCTATGTTTTGCAAGCAAAAACATTAAAAGAAATTGTTAGACAAACTGGTTATGCGGTGTCCTCTGCCGAAACAAGACCTATTTTGACAGGAATCAATTGGAAAGTAGAAAATAATACATTGATTTGTGCTGCTACTGACAGTCATCGTCTTTCTAAAAAAATAGTTCCGTTTGAGAGTAGTGAAGATATTAATATTATTATTCCAGGGAAGAGTCTTGATGAATTATCTAAATTATTAAATGATGAAGAAGAGCAAGTAGAGATTTCTTTTACACCAAGTCAAATTTTATTTAAAATGAAGAATATCCTATTGTATTCAAGGCTACTTGAAGGGAATTATCCAGATATTAATCGTCTAATTCCAACCGAAGAAAAAACTGTGATGAAAATTAATACAAGAGATTTCTTACGCGCTGTTGATCGTGCTTCAATTTTGGCTAAAGATGATAAATCTCACACGGTTAAAATTGTCTCAAATGACGGATTGATTGAAATTTCTTCGAAAACATCAGAGGTTGGAAATCTGCTTGAGGAAGTACAGGTGTGTGACTTTAGCGGTGAAGAGGTAACTATTTCATTTAATGCACGATATATGATCGAAGCGCTCAGAACAATTGATCGTGAAAATGTTGTGATTAATTTTACGGGTATCATGCGTCCATTTGTTTTAACAGGTGAAGATGATACATCAATGATTCAATTAATTTTGCCAGTTCGAACAGTTTAGAATATCTACGATCATTGCCTGGGAAATAGAATTGATTTTCTTAGTTATGACTGCAACATTTTCGTTACTGATTTTGCTCACCAAGACGAGATGGATTTATCTCACTTGAAGTGCTGAATCAGTGACGATATTTTTTTTTCGTATCTTTGTGTTTAATAGCTTTTTACGGTAAAATGAAAGTTAGGGGTTTTGTTTGATTACGTTTGAAAATTTAATCTGTAAGTGTATTGATTATGCGCTTTTATCGATTGAGTGATGGTATTTTTAAACAAACTCTTAGAATGGGTGAATGATTGTTATGAAATTGATTGAAATTAATACTGAATACATTACCCTAGGACAATTTTTAAAATTAGCTGAGATTATTCAATCGGGTGGAGAATCAAAATTGTTTTTATCAGTGCACGATGTCAATATCAATGGAGAAATTGACAATCGTCGGGGACGCAAGTTAAGAGCAGATGATCAGATTACGATTAAAGACTTTGGTACTTTTCAAATTACTCAGGACAGTTGATATAGCTGATTGGCACCTGTTAAACAGCTAGTTTAATGTCTAATTAATTTATTTAGATGAATAATGGAGAGTTCTATGTATTTGAAACAGCTAGATTTAGTCAATTTTCGCAACTATGATCTGTTATCATTAACATTTGAGGATAAAGTCAATGTTTTGATTGGAGAAAATGCCCAAGGTAAAACCAATATCTTAGAATCAATTTATACATTAGCAATGGCTAAGTCACATCGAACTTCAAATGATAAGGAATTAGTGAAATGGGATGAAGATTTCGCACGAGTCGAAGGTGTGATTCAAAAGAATAGTCAATCGATTCCGATGGAATTAATTATTTCTAAAAAAGGGAAGAAAGCAAAAGTAAATCATTTAGAGCAAAGCAAGTTAAGTAATTATGTTGGTCATTTCAATGTTGTCATGTTTGCACCAGAAGATTTGAATATTGTTAAAGGCTCACCACAGCTGAGACGGCGCTTTCTTGATATGGAAATTGGTCAAGTTTCGCCTATCTATCTTTATGATATTGGTCAGTATCACAAAATACTAAACCAAAGAAATGCGTTGTTAAAGCAATTGAGCATTTCAAGAGAGCGAGATACGACTTTCCTGAATATTCTGACAGAACAATTAATTGACTATGGCGCAAAAATCATTGCGAAAAGGTTTCAATTTCTAGAAATTTTACAAAAGCGGGCTGCTGAAATTCATTTTAATATTTCACAAAATCTCGAAACCCTTAA
>JAVBKE010000180.1:0-18026 GCA_031554185.1 Caryophanales bacterium | reverse complement strand
ACATTCCCGCAGAACAGCATAAAAGAATATTCATTCTTGTCCTCCTCTCGCAAATAGTAAGTTCACCATGCTGATGCGCTACTATTCTATTGGCGATATCAGCGAAATATAACCACCAATCGATATCAGTCATGATGAATTATGGTAAAATTAAAAGTGCTGGTAAAAACAACGTAAAGGAGATGAAGCTATTTGAAGCAAGACCACTCAAAATTGAAAACAAAATTAAAAGCAAAATCTAAATCAAAACCAAAGCCAAAATTAAAACTATTGGTTCGTATCTTAATGATTACCCTCGGCGCAATCATTACTGCACTAGGGCTAGAACTTTTTCTAGTGCAAAATGACATTGTCGATGGGGGCATTGTCGGGATTTCCATTATTATTTCGTCGCTAATAAGTACAAAACTCGGTCTCGTCATTTTTATCATCAATTTGCCTTTTTTCTATATTGGTTACAAACAAATCGGCCGAACATTTGCCTTCTCAACGATGTATGCAATTGCGGTCCTCTCCATATGTACAACACTTTTTGCCCATATGAATGTGTTTACAACTGACCTACTACTCGCTGCCGTTTTTGGCGGCATCGTTATTGGGGTTGGAATCGGAATTGTGATTCGTTATGGCGGGTCGCTCGATGGCACAGAAATATTAGCAATTCTTTTTAGTAAAAACCTCCCTTTCTCTGTTGGAGAAATTATTATGTTTTTCAACCTCTTCATTCTTGGCAGTGCTGGTTTCGTTTTTGGTTGGGACCATGCAATGTACTCTCTTATTGCCTACTTCGTTGCTTTCAAAACGATCGATATTGTCATGCAAGGTTTGGATGAATCAAAATCAGTTTGGATTATTAGTGACAAGCACCATGTTATTGGCGAAGCAATTCTAGCGAGGCTTGGTCGGGGCGTTACCTATTTCAATGGGGAAGGTGCCTATACAAAGGATAAAAAGAAAATCGTTTTCTGTGTAATTACTAGGCTAGAAGAAGCTAAATTAAAATCACTCGTTGAGGATATCGACAGCAATGCCTTTGTGGCGATTGCCAATGTCTCAGAAGTTCGCGGGGGCCGCTTTAAGAAGAGAAATATTCATTAACCCTTTTGGGGAAACTAACTTTTAGAGCGTATCGATTCAAGAGCATTTCGGATTACACCTCGTTTGATGACAAACTGACTGGAAACTGGTGCTAGCAAAACAGGCTCAACCTCGCTTCCTCACTTTTTAGAATGAACACCCTGTAAGAAATGCTCACTCAGTCAAAAAACGAGATAACAATCACTCAATTTTTAATCAATAGCAAATTCGGTATTGGTTCTACATACTGAACAAATCTCTCCATAAATAGCAAAATGTGATAAGAATCCTTCTCAAAAAATGAATGGCAATCGCAAATTAGATTGAGCTATTGCCATTTTGTTCAGGTATAATGAACATTTTCGATTTAATTTACTTTTGCTACAACCCAGAAACTGTTGGATATAGTCATGATGTATGATAAGCTTATAGCTCGTATACATAGTTAAAATAGGCATATGCGAATTGGCAAAACCGATTTCACAAAAAATAAAATGATCAATTTAATTGGAAGATGTCTATTTAAAAATAAGGAATGAACATAAATGAAATATAGTCTACCTGCTTGGATTTACCTCATGTTGAAAAGTGTTGTTCTCGGGAGCTCAATCGGACTCATTGTTTGGTTGTTTCTTACGGTGCTCAATCTAACAATCCATTTTATCTGGGACACAGTTCCAGGATATGTAGGTGGATCCGAATGGACCTTAATTCTCTGCACGATCGGCGGAATTCTTGTTGGACTTTGTCAAAAATACTTTGGAAGTTATCCAAAAACCATGCATGAAACATTAGCAGAGCTAAAAGAAACGAAGCGAGTTGAATATCGAGGCTTGCATAAGTCAATGATTAGTTCGCTTATTCCATTGGCATTTGGCGGTAGCCTTGGGCCTGAGGCTGCACTTGTTGGCATGACTGGTGGAATGGCTACTTGGGTTAGTGAAAAGCTAAAACTGTCCGAAAAAGAAGAAGCCCTATTTGCAGAAGCTGCGATTGGAACGACACTGGGAGTTACCTTCTTTTCACCATTATTTGGATTATTTGCCCCAGTGGAAAACGAAGGTAAAGATGCCCGTGAGGTCTTTACCATTAGATCACAATTTACAATCTACTTATCAACGATTATTTCCGGAACGCTTGTTTTCTATTTCTTATCGAAAATTGATAACCGGCTAGGTCTGATTGTCGATTTTGATAAAGCCAATCTATCCATCGATGAGTTACTGATGCTTGTTCCACTAATATTAACCGGATTTGCTTGTGGCTACTTTTTTCAAATGTCAGGCGTTCTGATTAGTAAATTTGTTGCACCAATTAAGCATTTCAAGCTGTTGCTTGCTTCTTTTGGTGGTATGGCCATTGGAATTGTTGGTATTTTACTGCCGTACACCCTATTCTCTGGAGAACATCAGCTGAGAGAACTCAATGAAGAATGGCATATGGTCGCACCACTTATTTTATTTATAACAGGACTGGCCAAGCTTTTTATCACCCAATTTTGTATCAACACCGGCTGGCGTGGCGGAAATATATTTCCACTCTTTTTCTCATCAGCTAGTATTGGTTACGCCTTATCGATGTGGCTTTCTATCGATCCAATTTTTTCAGTGTGCGTTGTTGCTTCAGCAATTATCTGCTATGTGATCAAGAAACCAATTGCCGTTGTATTATTTTTGGCACTATATTTCCCATTAAACTTAGTGATTTTCATGCTCATTGCCACACTGATTATTAATAACTTGAATATTAGACCAAAAGCAGAAACGGATGTCTATAAAAACTAGTCATTGGCTCAAAATATGAACAAATTTATAACGTATGTTTGGTGTATAGGCCGATGAATCATGATAATTCCAATTACGCTGTCGGCTATTCATACTGTGGGCATTGACAAGCGGGAACCCGTGAATATCTTTACCAGTCACCATCGTATTATGGTTGAAACGACCATCACCTTCAAAATCATAACAAATGATATCACCAAATGTTAGGCTCTCAGCGCTAGTGACTACCTTTGTCCTTTTCGATGCTGTGAGGAACATTGCTAGCGCATGAGCCACTGCCCAACTATAACTCCAATTCCCACTTTTGTACCACCAACCGCTATTTCGCCCGCTACCATGAATCATAGGAAATCCGCCGCTGGATAAACACTGCGAAATAAAATTGGTGCAATCATCATTAAATTTCGGATAGCGCGGATTATAGGCATTCCACCAAGTTTCAGCATATTGAACAGCTTTCTGACGATCATAGTAAAACGGTGCCCGCTCCTCGTCATCTACTTCTTGAAAAAACAAATCGCCAAGATCCGAAAAATCATTTTGCTCATTCTTCTTCTTTTCATCACCCAAAATGCTTCCGAGCTGAAGTTCACCGTCATCAAAATATGCTTGCCTCTCTTCCTGCCTTTCTTCTACATGTAGCTGTCCATTACTCTGATGAACAAATTTCCAGTTAATCATGTACTGAATGATTTGATCATTAATCACCTGAAGAATTTTCCCGTCAGCAATCACTTTTACCAAATCATCACTTCGGCTCAATCTTAGTTTATCTTCTGCTTCTTTTTGAATGAATTCCTGTAGTTGTTCCCGCATCTCGCTCCTCCATTCCCCATCATTGCCTTAAAACCAAGCATTTCCTCTTGTTATTCTTTTCTAGTCATCAGCCCTGAACTCAAAAATACCGAACAAAAAAGTCTCTCCACTAAGATATGTTTTAGGACAAAAAAACAGACAACTTTTATGATAAAATTAGATGATAATTTCGTTTGAAGGAGAATTAGTGTGAAAGTAACTCAACATAAATATGATTGTATTGTCATTGGCGGCGGCCCCTCTGGACTAATGGCTGGAATCGCTGCATCAGAATCTGGCGCTAAAACGCTACTGATCGATAAAGGGGAAAAACTCGGTCGGAAGCTAGCAATTTCTGGTGGTGGACGATGTAATGTAACCAACCGCTCACCTATTGAAGACATCATTAAACATATCCCTGGTAATGGCCGGTTTCTTTATGGCGCATTTGCACAGTTTAATAACGAGGATATTATCCAATTTTTTAAGCAACTTGGTGTTGCTCTAAAAGAAGAAGACCATGGCAGAATGTTTCCAGTTAATAATGATGCGCAGTCTGTTGTTGAAGTCCTCATTACCCGTTTTCAAAAACTTGGCGGAGAAACAATTATTAATTCGCCAGTTAAAAAAGTGCTTTATCAGGATAGCAACGCCGTCGGTATCGAGCTTAGAGATAAGCGTAGGATTTACGGCGAAAACATCATCATTGCGGTTGGTGGGAAATCAGTACCTCAGACTGGAAGCACTGGCGATGGTTACCCGTGGGCGGAAGCGGCGGGTCATAAGATCACAGAACTATTTCCCACTGAGGTGCCACTCGTTTCTGAAGAATTCTTCATACGAAAAAAACGCTTACAAGGATTGTCATTACAAAACATTGCCGTTAGCGTACTCAATCCTAAAGGAAAACCAATTGTTACGCACCGCATGGATATGATTTTCACCCATTTTGGGCTATCTGGGCCAGCAATTTTGCGTTGTAGCCAATTCGTTGTAAAGGCGATGAAAAAATATCAGCAGAATACTGTGACTATTTCAATTGACGCATTACCTGACATCCAGCTAGAACAATTATTTCAAGAAATTATTACTAAGGCTAAGTCTGGCGCCAAGAAGTCGACAAAAAACGAATTCAAGCATTTTTTGCCTGAACGATATTTGGTGTATCTACTAGCAGAATCTAAGATTGAAGCAGATGATTCTTGTGCCAATGTCCCCAACGAAAAATGGCGCAACTTTGCGGAACAAATCAAACATTTTCATGTCGAAGTAACAGGAACATTGCCAATTGAGAAAGCATTTGTTACTGGTGGAGGTGTGTCTGTCAAAGAGATTAATCCCAAAACAATGGCAAGTAAATATGTCCCCAACCTCTATTTTTGTGGAGAAATCCTAGATATCCATGGTTACACTGGAGGCTATAACATCACTGCCGCGCTGGTAACAGGGCGGATTGCCGGATTGAATGCAGCTAACGTATCTCAATAATCAATCTCAACCGATTCAATCTCAGCAATTGCCCACTCTGCCGCATCACGAATCACATCTCGCTGATCGTAAGTCAATTCTTTTAATAGTGGTAAACTACTTCTATCTTTAAAAAATGCCAGTGCATAGATTGCATTTCTTTGGATTGGTGTTCTCCCCCGCCAAGAACCTGCTACTGTACCAAACTGGCTTTTAAATTGACGATTGCTAAGATTCAATATTGGTTTAAGTAACGGCCTAGCGATACCCGGATCAGGTTCAAGTGCCGGATGTAAATGAAAATCTAGTTTTTGATTCAGAGGACAAACGACCTGACATGTATCACAACCATATAAGCGATTACCAATTTTGTCACGAAAGATTTCAGGAATGGCTGTTTTTGTCTGTGTTAAAAAGGCAATGCAACGCTTTGCATCAAGTTGTCCTGGTGCTACAAATGCCTGAGTTGGACATGCATCGATACACTTTCTACAATCACCACATTTACTTTCAACCGGGATGTCTGGCTCAAATACCAAATTGGTAACCAATTCGCCAAGATAAATGTAGGAACCGAATTTTGGAGATATAATTGAGCAATTCTTCGCACTCCAACCAATTCCAGCTCGTTCTGCCACCGCACGGTCCACTAGTTCGCCGGTATCGACCATCGATATACATTTCGCTGCTGGTACTTCCTTCTGGATAAAAGCTTCCAGTAATCTTAGCTTTTGCTTCAATAGTTGATGATAATCCATCCCCCATGAGGCACGGCAAAAAATCCCGCGTCGCTCTCCTGCTCCACCTTTTGGTGGAGCAGACATCTTACTTGGGTAGGCAATTGCAATGGCTATGATCGAGTGGGCATCAGAAAGTAAACGCTTCGGTTCCGTTCGTTTACTGATGTCAGGCTCTTCAAATCCGGACTGATACCCCTTCGACTGTTGTTCTTCTAACCTTCCTTTTAATGTTTGGAAAACATCTGCCGTAGTAAACCCAATCTGGTCAATCCCGATTTCTTGACTATATTGTATTAATTTATCCTTTAACATATATGCCCCTTGATTCATAAAAAATTTATCTAACTCATCATTTATTTTCACAACAATTGTTAACGAGAAAACCGCTTTCATCTCATTCCCATCATATAACACAAACCCTGTGAACACCACGTATTGTTTATTATCTCCAACAACTTCCAAAGAGAATCATATGAACCTTTTATCTAGTGATATTGTTTATTTTATAATAATTAGTTTAAAAATACGAAAAAAGGCGTGCAAACAACTCTATTTTAAGATAAAATTTTAGTTGATGATACATAATTCCTAAAAAAATACTTTTTTTCGTGTTTTTTTGGGAATAAATTTTTACAAAAAGGAGGAGGAGCTTTATGGAAGCCGTCATGTTAAGTAGAATTCAATTTGCTGTAACGATTTTCTACCATTTTCTATTCGTCCCATTAACCATCGGGCTTGTTATTATCTGCGCAGTGATCGAAACAAAGTTTGCACGTACCAAAAATCCCTTGTATGAACGTATGGGCGATTTCTGGGGAAAATTATTCACCATCAATCTTGTTTTAGGAATTGTGACTGGCATCGCAATGGAATTTCAATTTGGAACAAACTGGTCGGAGTATTCAAAGTATATGGGGGATATTTTCGGGTCACCTCTTGCCATTGAAGCAATGGTTGCATTCTTCTTAGAATCAACATTTATTGGTGTTTGGATATTTGGGCGTAAACGTTTTTCCCCAACAATGCGTGCCGTTTCAATGTGGTGCGTCGCGATTGGTACAAATCTTTCAGCACTTTGGATTATCACCGCAAATGGATTTATGCAAAACCCGGTCGGTTATAAACTAGCTGAAGATGGTAGTAAGCTACTCATGGAAGATTTCGGTGCAGTTGTCACAAACCCGTATGCATGGTTTATCTTTTTCCACACAGTTATCGCATGTTATATCTGTGGTTCATTCTTTGTAATGGGGATCAGTGCATGGCATCTTCACCGTAAACAAAATGTGGAGCTTTTTAAGAAATCATTTAAATATGGACTTGTCATGGCATTGTTTGCCGCTACACTTACACCGTTTATTGGCCATAAATTTGGTGAGTTCACAGCAGAAATGCAACCAGCCAAGGCCGCCGCAATGGAGGCGATATGGGAAACTGGAGAGCAAGATTTCCCGCTAATTAAGTTTACAGATGGTACAGAAGAAGGCTCTGTCGAGATGTTTAACATCCCTAAATTAGGTAGCTACATGTACACAGGAGACTTTAACGGAACGGTTACTGGTCTAAACGATTTCCCTGAAGATGAGCGCCCACCAGTTGGGATGATTTTCTACTCATTTAGAGGAATGGTTACACTTGGTGTCATCTTTTTGTTTCTTGCCTGGTATGGCTTATACCTATACCGTTCAAAGAAATTATTCGAGAAAAATTGGTATACAAAAGTATTACCGTTTACAATCATTCTCCCGTATGTTGCGATTAACTTAGGCTGGATTGTCACAGAAGTTGGTCGACAACCCTGGGCCGTTTATGGATTAATGCTGACAGAAGATGCGGCTTCACCGCTCGCGCCAGCACAAATTATCTTCTCACTAGGCAGTCTCGTACTATTCTACACAATCCTTTTAATAGCAAACGTCTACTTAATGCTTAAGTTTGCAAGAAAAGGACCAGAAGAAGCAGCTAGCGGAGGTGTTGAACATGTCGCTTGATCTCGAAACACTCCAAGTTTTATGGTTCGTCCTATGGTGCGTAATCTGGATTGCGTATTTCACATTCGATTCATTTACAATTGGAATCGGCATGCTCTTCCCTTTTGTTGAAAAAGATCGTCTAGATCGCAATCAGTTACAAGAAGTTGTTGGCCCGTTTTGGAATGGAGCAGAAGTTTGGCTAGTTACCGCAGGGGGTGCGACATTTGCTGCCTTCCCGCCAGTCTATGCTGATATGTTCTCGCTTCTATATGTTCCGTTCTTCCTTGTGCTATTCTGCTTGATCTTCCGGGCAACTGGACTTGAGCTGATGCACAAAGATGAAAACAAGTACTGGGTTGCTTTCTTTAAATGGGCGTTCATCGTCAGTAGTTATCTAATCTCATTCTTATTTGGTGTTCTCTTCTCAAACCTTTACCTTGGTTTGCAAATGACACCATCGGAACTACACAGCGGATTGTTCGAACTATTCAGCATGTACGCCATCTTCGGTGGATTGCTATTTGTTAGTTTCTTCATGACATCAGGCGTTGCTTGGATTCACATTAAGGCAAACGGCCCGATTGTTGACCGTGCGTTTAACACTGGTAAAGGTGTTGTCATGGCTATGGTTGCCCTCATTGGCATCTATTATGTTGCAACTGCTAACTCAACACCTATCTTGGAGAACTTCAATGATCATCCATTCTTGTATTTAGTGCCAACACTATCGCTTATAACGGCGATTCTGGCTGCCATTACTTACTTTAAAAGAAAAATGGCGCTTACATTTGCTATGGTTATTTCAACGATTGCTCTATTCTTTTCAACTGGATTTATCGGCATGTTCCCGAACATGCTACCATCAAGCATCGATGACCAATTCTCATTAACATTGTATAATTCATCATCAAGTGAAAAAACACTCCAAATTATGCTGATCGTAGCAATCATTTTTGTTCCAATTGTTCTGGCTTACCAGATATGGGTTCATTTCTTATTTAGAAAGAAAGTCGAGAAAAACAGTGCAAAAGGATATTAATCATTAGCAAAAAGGACAGGAAAACCGCCTAGTCAAAATAAAATCTCCAGAGAAATCTTTTTGAAAGACTTTCTCTGGAGATTTATTTCTAAAGAAATTTACTTTTTGTGCCAGAATAATAGCTGGTTTTAGAAAATCTCCTATACCACACTTACATCCTACCTCCGTAATATCACCAACTTCACAACACAGTTTGCATGCTTTTTTCCTGAAAATGAATCCATTCAATTCCTGAATTAAAATGATCATTATACTTGTTCGGATATGGATGCAAAAAATAGACCTTCTTAATCCCAGCTTGTATTAAAAACTTTGAGCAATGTTCACAGGGCTCATGCGTCACATAAGCCACTGCCCCTGCAGTCGATATACCATGCTTTGCACATTGTAGTATCGCATTTTGCTCGGCATGGACAGTTCGAATGCAACGTCCTTCATCTGAGAAAAGATGTCCAACATCATCACAATGCACAAGTCCTGATACGCTTCCGTTGAATCCCGTTGCGATAACTCGTTTGTCTTTAACGATCACACAGCCAACGTACAGCCGATCACATGTCCCCATATAAGCAACAGTTTCTGCCATTTTCATAAAATATTGATCCCAAGACGGGCGAACATGGTTTTCTCTCATAAAACAAACACCACCAAACAGTCATTTATTCTGCCTCTATTCTGCTATTTTAGCAACTCGTGAGAGAGAAAACAAGGCAATATAAATCATCCGATTCCTTATTTCTATTATTCAAAACGAATTCTCCTTAATTTTATATTTATAAAAGCAATAACCTGACACAAGTCTATATGAAAGTAAAAAGTGGAAATCCAGCTAAGCAAGTTGCTGATTTTCCACTTATCCTCTGACTTTTTATCCTATTGTAAGCTGATGTTCTCTAGCATTGAAGTATATTACCCGTTTGCCTCAAATCCTTGTGGGACAACTTTCCTGAAAAACAAGAAAATGATGAGTGCACAAACGCAAGATAATGCACTGACAACATAAATCAATTGGTAACTGAAAAAATGACCAATTTGACCGAACAGTACCGCTCCTAGCCCTACACCTAGATCAAAACAAGAAAAGTATGTTGCATTTGCCATCCCTCGACGGTTTGCAGGCACAAGAGACATTGCCCAAGCCTGTAAGGCTGGTTGAACCATCCCAAAGCCTAGACCGTAACACACTGCTGCTATTAGTAGTGAAATTGTATTTGGTAACCAACAAAGTAAACACATCGCTACAAAGATAAAGAAAATTCCTGGAACAAATATGAATGAAAGCCCTTTGCGATCGTAGACTTTACCTGCAAAAAAACGAGTTGCAAGCAAGGCAAGTGCATAACAAGTGAAATACAATTCAATGCCCCCTACACCCTGCTCTTTTGTATAAAGCGGTAAAAAAGAAGCAATACCTCCGAATGTAAATGTAACAAAGAACAACAAGAGAGAAGGTTGCCAAACCGCTTTCTCAAAGAATACGCGCTTCTCTGTCTTTGATTTCTTAGCCGATGTTGGCTCCACTTTTTTATACCTGATTTGTGATGCGAGAATGATGGATATTACGCCACAAAATGCACAGAGTAAAAAGATCTGCCGAAAATCAATAATCTGATTGAGGCTAAGTGCTATAGCTGGGCCAACTGCCAAAGCCATGTTGCTACCTAATGCATATAATCCCATCCCTTCGCCTCGTCTTGAGGACGGAATTAAATCGCTTGCAATTGTACCAGATGCAGTGCCAGAAAATCCCCACCCAGTGCCTTGAAAAATTCGTATAAAAAATAAAAAAGCAAGAGAAGAAACAAAAGCATATGAACCAATTGCAAAAACAAACATTGATAACCCAAAAATATAAACAAATCGTCTTCCCTTTGTTTCAAGTGCATTCCCTGCAAACGAGCGAGCAATTAAAGCAGAGAATGTAAAAAAACCCACAACTAGGCCAATAATTTGATCAGAACCTCCAAGGCTTTTCACAAAAAGTGGTATCGTGGGTAATGTCATCTGAAACCCCAAAAATAGAAAAAAATTAGCTGAACAGATGAGTAAAAAGTCCCTTGTCAGTATTTTTTCCTTTCCCACTGCGTTTATCTCATTCATATTTCAGCACCAGAATTCACTTTTATTTTGCCAATTATTTTACGCCCTTCTCCTCTGTTTGACTAGCATTTTGCAACTGCAGATTCATTTTACCGTGAAGCAAACGTGGCTGAGTACATGTTCCCACCGTAAAAAATAGTGAAGACACCACACTTGCAGGCATCTCCACTACTTGTACAATCTAGATTGCTAAAATGCCCAGTTACCGTTTCTAAAGATGGCTTCCCTTGTACCATCTGCAAGAATTCCATCAATATCCATGGCTTCAGAACCAATCATAAAATCAACATGTGTTAAACTATTATTAACACCCGCTTCGTTCAGTTCTTCCCTGGTCATCGTTTTACCACCGTCTATATTGAAGGCGTAGCCGTTTCCAATCGCTAAATGATTTGAAGCATTTTCATCGAATAATGTTAAGTAAAATAAAAGATTTGTATCTGAAATCGGTGAGCGAAATGGGACAAGTGCCGCTTCACCAAGATAATGTGCCCCCTCGTCTGTGGCGACCAAATTCTTTAGAACTTCCTCACCTTGCTGAGCTTTTACATCCACAATACGTCCATTCTCGAATACAAAAGAGAAATGATCGATCACATTTCCAGCATAGCTGAGTGGTTTTGTGCTAGCGACCGTTCCATTTACTTCGTTACGAGAAGGGACCGTAAACACTTCTTCTGTCGGCATATTGGCCATATAAGGAACATCATGATGATTAGTACTGCCTGCACCACACCACAAATGCTTTGGATCAAGACCTACTGTCAGGTCAGTTCCTTTTGAGCGATAATGTAGCTGGCGATATTTCTTCTGATTTAAGTAATCAACTCGTTTATGTAAGTTTTCGTCATGCGCTTTCCATGCGGCAACAGGATCTTTCTCTCCAACACGGCAAGCTGCAAAAATCGCTTCCCAAAGCTTATCAACACAGTCATTGTCTTCAGGAAAGACTTTCTCTGCCCAGGCAAGACTTGGCACTGCAACAATCGACCAGCTATTTTTACTAGACTGCATCGCACCGCGCCAATTCATTAATGCATTGGCCTGTGCTTTTTGATAATTAGCAATCCTTGACGACTCAACACCACTTAATAGATCTGGATCTGAGGAGAGAATTGATAAGAACGCGGCATCCATCGTTGTCAGACTTTCGTATTTATGCTTCTCCCATTCAGGGAACGTTGTAAAAATCTCACTTGGTGCTGCTTCATACTTGATTCGACTAATCTTATCATCAGTATAGTCAACAAAAACTTCCTTAGCACCTACACGATAGGCTTCCTTAACAACTAAGCGAACAAATGGTGCAGATCCTACCTCTGCTTTAACTAAAAGCACTTGCCCTGGCTGAATATTTACACCGACCTGAACTGTTAACTCTGCATAACTTTGCAACTTCTCTTCAAAAGATTTCATCTAACTCCTCCTAACAGTGTAATTGGACATTTCCCATTGTATGGATCAAAGTATTATGTGTCCACTTGCCAAATCAAGATTTAGCATGTTGTTGTCCTGATACAAACTATCGTACCACATTTTTTCAGAAAACTCAGGATTCAAGAATCTAATCTAATCATTTTTTATATATAAACCAATAACTTTTTTCAAGTCCTATTTGAAAACCCGCAAGTTTTTAACTAACTACGGGTAAAATAACAGAAATCAAATGCTGAGTTTTATTTCTTATCTTATCGGATCTTCATGCATCTGCAAACTTGATAAAAGAAGTACTACTCTTTTTCATTAGAATGAAAGGGTATTGATACTAGTTGTCTCAATACATTAGGCGTACATATGGGATTTAAAGATATTATTATCGAACTGATTGTTGGCTATATCGCCTTATTAATTATGACACGCGTGCTTGGTAAAACAACCATCACTCAGATCTCAACCTTTGACTTCATCGCAGTACTGATCCTTGGAGAACTTGTCGGTGCAGCAATGTACTCAGAAGGAACCAAATGGACACATGTGCTATTTGCTATGCTCATCTGGGGTATTCTCATCTACTCAACAGCAATTATCACGCAAAAATTCCGGAAATCACGCGAAATCTTCGAAGGTCATCCTTCCATCATCATCAAAAAAGGGATGATTGATTTTAAAACAATGAAGAAAAACCAGTTAGATTTAGATCAACTGATGATGCTCCTTAGACTGAAGGATGTTTTTTCAATTATTGAAGTGGATTACGCTATCATCGAAGCTAATGGCGATATCAGCATATTGAAAAAAATGCAGTTTGCACCAGTTACCAATGGGGACATGAATATCGCACCAAAAATGCAATACCTTTCTTACATGCTCATTCAAGATGGCGAAATCATTGATGAAAACCTTACTACAATTGGGAAAACGGCTGAATGGCTGGAGAATGAGATTAAAACAAGACAATTTGGATCGGTGAAAGAAGTTTTCCTTGCTGAGTATAACGAGGAATATGGGCTTTTTGTGCAGGGTTATTAGTGAGGTGAAAACTCTAAGCTTACGGCTGAATGTTTTTCGCTGGGTTACAGGTAGAGAACTTTGTGCACTTAAAGTATCTACTATCATTCTAGAGGAAGAGCTATATCAATCGAAAAAACAATGTACAACTCTATGAATAACAGCTTGAAGTTTGAACTTGTTACACCTAAAACCCCATCTGCAAGCCATGGACCCTTCTGCAATTGATATGCTCATTAAAATGTCAGATCAAAACATCTCAAGAAAGTTTAAAAATGAGTATCGTGATCTAGGCTTTATTTTTGTCAACAAAACCAAACATCCAGGCTATCCACTTTTGATCAAACATATTGAAAGTAGAATGGCAAGGATACTTGCCTTAGCAGGCATAGATAAGGCGGTCACTCTCCACTCACTGAGACATACTCATGCCTCTCTTTTAGCTGAGGCAGGTGTAATCTTACCGAAATTCAAAACCGCTTAGGTCATCGAAATGATAGCGTTACAGGACACATTGATTTGCATGTTACCAAGAGCATGAGAAAAGAGGCCTCTCAAAAGTTCAGCGAACCAATGAGTGACCTCTAATTTTTTTATGCACAATGTTACCTTTTCGTTACCTTTAATGATTCAAGTGCAGTTAAACCCTTTGCTCGAAGGCTTCACAGGCAGTTCTTACATCATGCCGCCCATACCACCCATACCACCCATATCAGGCATTGCAGGTGCTGCTTCTGGCTTATCTGCCACAACTACTTCAGTTGTCAAGAACAGTGCTGCAACAGATGCTGCGTGTTGCAATGCTGAACGTGTTACTTTAGTTGGATCAACGATACCAGCTTCAAACATATTCACCCAAGTTTCGTTTGCTGCGTTGAAGCCGATTCCTGGTTTTTCATTTTTCATACGGTTTACAATCACTGATCCTTCAAGACCTGCATTGTGTGCAATCGTACGAATTGGTTCTTCAAGTGCGCGAAGTACGATTGAAACACCAGTTGCGACGTCGCCCGTTTCATTGATTTCAGATACTTTACTGATCACGTTTACAAGCGCGGTTCCACCACCAGAAACGATTCCCTCTGCAACAGCTGCACGTGTCGCATTTAAAGCATCTTCAATGCGAAGTTTACGTTCTTTTAGCTCAGTTTCAGTTGCCGCACCAACACTAATTACCGCAACTCCACCTGCTAATTTGGCAAGACGCTCCTGCAATTTTTCTTTATCAAACTCTGAAGTACTAATTTCGATTGCAGAACGAATTTGGTTAATACGACCAGCAATTTCATCTTGACTTCCAGAGCCCTCGACGATAGTTGTCGTGTCTTTCGTAACAACGACTTTCGCTGCGCGTCCACAATTCTCAATCGTTGCAGATTTTAATTCCATTCCAAGATCAGAGGAAATTAATTGTGCGCCTGTTAAAACTGCGATATCTTCAAGCATTGCTTTACGACGGTCGCCAAATCCTGGTGCTTTTACTGCGACAACATTGAATGCGCCACGCAGTTTATTCATGATGATTGTTGTTAGCGCATCGCCTTCGATATCATCTGCAATAATCAATAATGGCTTGCTTTGTTGCACTACTTGCTCAAGTACTGGCAAGATTTCTTGAATATTGGTTACTTTTTTGTCTGTTACGAAAATGTACGGGCTTTCAAGAACCGCTTCCATTTTCTCAGTGTCAGAAACCATGTATGGTGACGCGTATCCACGATCGAAAGCCATTCCTTCAACAACATCTAGCTCAGTTGTAAAGCCTTTAGACTCTTCGATGGTAATCACGCCATCATTACCAACGCGTTCCATTGCCTCAGCAATATGTTTACCAATCTCTTCATCACCTGAAGAGATTGCGGCTACTTGCGTAATCCCTTCTTTTCCTTCAACTGGTTTTGAAATTGCTTGAAGTTCTGCAACTGCTACAGTCACTGCCTTCTCGATTCCCTTACGGATTCCGATTGGATTTGCGCCTGCTGTTACGTTCTTTAAGCCTTCACGAATCATCGCTTGTGCTAGTACTGTTGCTGTGGTTGTACCATCACCAGCAACGTCATTTGTTTTACTAGCAACTTCTGCTACTAGCTTAGCACCCATATTTTCAAAAGCATCTTCTAATTCAATTTCTTTTGCAATGGTAACACCGTCATTTGTGATCAGTGGTGAGCCGAATTTCTTTTGTAAGACGACATTACGTCCTTTTGGTCCTAATGTTACTTTAACTGCATCTGCTAATGCGTCAACGCCGTTTAACATTGAGCGACGAGCATCTTCACTGAATTTAATATCCTTAGTCATATTCTTTGCTCCTCCTAGATGATTAAATGAATTTTTAAGCTAATACTGCTAAAATATCGCTTTCACGAAGAATTAGGTATTCAACGCCATTGTATTTCACTTCAGAACCGCCATATTGTGAAAAAATGATCCGATCGCCTACAGCTACTTCTAACTCTGCACGTTCTCCATTTGGCAGAACAGCACCGTTTCCAACAGCAACAACAATCCCTTGAGACTGCTTTTCTTTTGCTGAATCAGGCAGAATAATGCCTGACTGCGTTTTCTCTTCTTGTTTTTCTAACTCGACTACTACGCGATCTCCGATAGGTTTAATCAAATCAATTACCTCCTAGAATCTTAAATGATGGAATTATTAGCACTCATTTAATCCGAGTGCTAAACACATAGTCTATATTACTGAAAACAAGCTCACATTGCAAGAGTTAAGAGCAATTTTTAGTAAAAAAATTCTTTTTATTAGGGTGTGCCTGAAAATACGCTAAGCATTGTTCTGCGGTTAACGGTCACCTTTTCATCGAAACAGCTTTGTGAAGTCATATATGTCCGTTGCATTTACTTTGTCTTCTCACGTATGTAAATAGACCCAGTATTTTTTGCCTCATTAGGCATATCTTATCTCGTGAAATATGCTATAATTTTTATCTAAGTATCAATTTCGAATGAGACAGACTCTAATCGTTTAACTTTGTGGTGTATTTATCACAGTTTAAAACGAATCATTTTTAATAAAGGAACTGACCATGAGTAAAAATTATCGCAATGTTCTTTTCACCTACTTTTTATTTCTACTGATCCCGGGGATACTGAGTGCAGTATTAATTGCCGGTTTTCCATTTCTAGATGCTTACACGGTTGTGTCAGCCTCAACGCTAATAGGAGCGATTGTCGCTGCCATGGTTTTTTTCTATTTCTTGCGAGATGATTTTCGCCTTTATAGACAATCTAAGGCTGGCATCATTTGTTGGCAGGATGTCAAGTGGATATTAATCGCTGTGCCTTTACTTTTACTTGTACAGACATTCGCAGCTAATATCGAAATCCTTCTTGGTGTTGAAGTGACTTCTGAAAATACTGAAGTGATTACAGAGGTCGTCAAGGAAGCCCCCATGTTTGCATTCTTACCAATCTTGTTCGCACCTTTTTTCGAAGAAATTGTTTTTCGAAAAATTATCATGGGCAGTTTTCTTAAACGGTGGGGATTCCCCATTGCATCGCTTGCAAGTGCTTTTATATTCGGGCTTGCGCATGCTGACCCAACACATTTGATTGTCTATACAAGTCTAGGATGGACCTTAGCTTATCTATATCACAGAACTGGGCGACTAATCGTACCAATGGCTGGTCATTTATTGATGAATCTATTTGTATTAGCAATCACTTTAACACAGCTCTAATCAAACAAGAACAGATTAGTTAAAAAACACACGCACTTCATAACGAGATGTCTTTATAGGAGGACAACCATGTTTAAAATAAGCCCGCTTTCGTTGGGAATTATCTATCTACTAATGGCCACGCTATTTATCAATGTCGCAATTAACATTGTTAGCAATGATGGTTGGACATTTATTAGCGGCATGACAATCTTTTTTGCAACAATTAACACTGTTTCAGGTATTCGCTTTGTTCAGCTCCACTTTAGAATTGCCAAGGAGCGACGGAAAAACAGCGATTGATTGATAACCGCGTCAGGAGAAACCAATTTAAACAGATTGTATGGAGAGGATTGATTTTTCATCATGGAAGTGACAATTGAAAGAGGATCAAGTATTTTTGGCAGAGGTGCCGTCCCAGTTTATGTCAATGGTGAAGCTGTTGTCAAGATGGCAATTAATGAAAAGTACACATTTGAAACGGATGGCCCTGTACAAATTCATGCCAGAAGTGGTGTTGCCAAATCGAAACCAATTCTGGTGGAGCAGAGCCATTCACCTATAAAAATCTCATTAGATAATAATCCGTTATTCAACTACTCATTTATTATCATTATTCTCTCATTGCTTTTTTCAAATTTGATACCACCTGTTATCGCACTAATTGTTCTCATTGGTTGCTTGATCAGCACAATTATTTGCATTAATCGTTTTTACGTGCTGAAAGTGACCTCAGCTCTTCCCCAACACTCGGAAGCCTGAAGAATTTTATACATAAAGCAAACTTGTGCAGATTGCTTCAACTGTCCACCAATCTCCATAGTAAAAACTGCTTCCATCTTGTGAGTGACCGGAAGCAGTTTTCTTTATTTCATGATAGTTTCTCTTATTGCAGATAAGCAGCCAAAAGTTTCATTGTGTTATCA
>JAVBKE010000153.1:0-2997 GCA_031554185.1 Caryophanales bacterium | reverse complement strand
TATTGCCAGACCATCGGTGTTCCTTCAAGTAAATGCAATAAATGGATTTTGACCCCTTGCACATCAAGATGAGCAATCGTTCGCACTGTTTCCATCATCATCTCGTGTGTTTCCCCAGGTAAACCATTAATCATATGTGCACAAACCCGAATCCCATGGCCACGAAGTTTCTCCACTCCTTGGACATAAGTAGCCAAACTGTGGGCACGATTAATCACTTTTGCAGTCTCCTCGTGCACTGTTTGTAGGCCAAGTTCGACCCAAAGATGCGTGCGCTGATTGAGCTCTGCTAAATAAGTGACAACATCATCTGGCAAACAATCAGGGCGTGTTGCAATTGAAAGTCCAACTACATTCTCCTCAGCCAGTGCTCGTTCAAATTTCTCCTTTAGCACAGCAACTGGGGCATGGGTATTGGTAAACGCCTGAAAATAGGCAATATACTTTCCGTTCTTCCATTTCTGATGCATTCGTGCCTTAATAGCAGCGAACTGCTGTTCAATTGAATCAGTCCGGCGCCCAGCAAAATCACCAGACCCCGCTACACTACAAAAAGTGCAGCCGCCATGAGCCACAGTCCCATCACGATTAGGGCAGTCAAAGCCGCCATCTAATGATACTTTAAAAACCTTCTCACCAAACGTATCACGAAGATACCGATTCAAAGTGTAAAACCGTTTTTCGGTTGCATTAGTCATTCATCATAGCCTCTTCCTTGTATAAGTATTTTCATTTTATCATGGACAGAAAGAATGCGCATTGATACTTGATGAAAATGAGGTGTGTTGTGTTTTTGTACCAGCTAGACCTAGTGGCTCCTCTTCATTTTCCATCACTCAAGAAAATTTAATGGTTTGATTGATTTGCTCGGTGGTTTTAGCTTTCTATCGGGGTGATTTCACAGATGACATAGTAACAGAAGTATGAATTCTTTGAGGAAAGCCAAACTAGAGAAGGAGAAAAATCCAACTACAAGGAGGAAATCAAGATGACAACTAGGAAAGCATTAGAAGAATTTTTGGAGCGATGTGATGAAGTGATTGCTTACGCTAGTGCACAATATCAAATATTCTCGCTACAAGAGCATGCCAATGATGATGAGTTTACCATTGCATTGCAACAAATAGAGGAAATTCACCGTGAACTTTCTTCTGTGCATAACAGTGCAACCGATCAGCAGCGCGAGGATCTAAGACGGAAACGGATGCACTTAGAAGAACTTCAACACAACATGATTACACATAAACCAATGGGCGAGCTGTAGCACTCGCTCTTTTTTAGTGTACCCGACATGGGCGGTTGCTATAGGATGAAATTCGCGAACGGGCTTTGGTAGTAGGAACTGTTAGCAAGAGGAGGAATTATCAGCATGGATACGAAGGAGACTTTGGATGTTTATATGAAAACAGTGGAAGAAAACCAGAGCGCAATTTAGAAATCTTAAGAAATTAGAAGCGACTAAACAAAAGGCTTGGGAATGGGCAAACACTAGAAAAGGCTATGGGCATACCACCTGTAGCGGGATTCTGACAACTACACTAACAAATAAATACCTCGAAATATTTGGCTATACGCTCAAGCTATTGAACCGCTGTATACCGAACGGTACGTACGGTGGTGTGAGAGGTCGCAGGGAAAACCCTCCTCCTACTTCATGGACGGAATGAGAAAATCAAAAGTTTCTTAAACTAAGCACTGTACGAATAGCTGAAAAATTAGTATGATAAGGAATGGTAATTGAAAAAATATTTTTGGTCAATCTTCAAAAACCTCCAGAATTAGATAGTCTACCCGATACATTTCAAAGTACCTCGCTATCAAGTTCAATGTATTTTTAAAAATCAAATGCATGACTATTTCAAAAAAATGTACAATACATAGGTAAATATATGAAAAAAATAAAAAAACTAAGCAAACCATTACTGGCGCTCCTTCTTGTTTTTGCTATCATTGTTGTTCATACATTATATGTTGGTGTGGCAATTTGTTGGTATGGTAAGCAGGACGAAATAGTAAAGGCGGATGTGGCGATTGTCCTTGGCGCAGGTGTTAAGGGGAATAAACCAAATTCTGTCTACCAAGAAAGAATAAATCATGGCATTTGGCTATATGAAAATGACTATGTGGAGAAGATTATTTTGACAGGTGGAAAAGGGGAAGGCAACAAATACTCTGATGCTTTTATTGCGAAAGAATTTGCTGTTAGCCATGGGGTGCCTGCTGAAGATGTTCTTATTGAGGAAAAATCAACAACGACTATTGAAAACATTGCGTATGCCAATGAAATCATAGAGGACAACGGCTATTCAACAGCACTGATTGTGAGCGATCCGTTACATATGAAACGGGCAATGCTGATTGCTGATGATTTGGGGCTTGAAGCATATTCATCGCCCACACCAACAACGAAGTACACTGGCCTTGTTTCTAGGAGCAAATTCCTTTGCCGAGAAGTGGTTTTCTACACCGGTTACGAGCTCTATCGGATTTTTGATTAAAATGAGTGCTACAGATAACTGTAGTGCTTTTTGATGTGCCTCCATTTTTGAATAAATTTTCAGCCAGGGTAAGTCTGAAAAAGATTTATGAGAGGGTTTTGACAAAGATTTTTAACATAGCATAAAGAAAAATGAAAAATATCAGAAATATTTAAGTTTTTTTTTTCGAAACGCGGTCATGAATATTTTTCAGATACCTAGTACTTTTATGATCATTCTTTTGAATAAATATATCTTGAGATGCGCAGTCATTCTCTGAGGAAAAAAAGCTGAACAGTAGATATTTATAAAGCTAATTTGAGGTGAGGAATGACAGATTGTGCTATTCTTAAAGGCAATTGTGTTTAACGAAAACACCTGTAAAGAAGTCGCTTGGCAAGCCAGATCGAATGGGGAAGCGTAATGAGCATAGTAGATCGAAGTGTGCGAAAAGTGAAGGGTAGTGTGGACAATATTGTCAACTACCTGCCTAAATCGATTTGGATTTTGAATGTGGGTA
>JAVBKE010000038.1:0-2810 GCA_031554185.1 Caryophanales bacterium | reverse complement strand
GCCAGTTGCTCGTCCATTTGCACGCCGAATTTGGTCGCATTGGTTGCCGTTCCCGCCATCATGCCGTTGACGGCTTGCAAGTTGGCCCCGAACATTTTCGACATCATGGCGGTTTTTCCGGCCACCTGTTCGGCAAACTCGATATTGCCCAGCGCCGTGGCATCGGTCTTAAAGCGCTTGAACATCTGCCCCATGTACTCGCTGGACTCACCTGCCGTGGCTTTCATTGCCGCCGCCACGGTATTGGTGACTCGCGTTACCTTGCGCAGTTCGCCACTGGTCAGCCCTTCAATAGCGGAATTGATCTCTGTGGTTGATTGCACAAACTCCAGCGCCGACTTGCCGTACTGCACACTGAATTTAAAGGCATCTTCGGTGACTTTTTTCAGCGTGCCATCATCAATGCCACGTGCCGAGGCCAGCGTGATGGCTTCGTTTAATTCAATCGCCGGATCGAGCGCTCCTTTAATAGAATAAAAGGTGCCCACCAACCCGGCAGTACCCACCGCCACTTTGCCAAATGCCTCTTGTGATTTAGAGGCAAAGCCATTGACCGCCGCCCCGGCCTGGCGAATAGGTTGAGTCAGCTTATCAATTAAGCTTAATGTAAAATCTAATTGACTCATTCCTCCCCCTTAAATGCCAGTGCAATACCATTGGTGACGGCAATACGCATAAAATCCCAATATTTATTATCCAGCCAGATAGCACGGGCTAAATTTTCTGATTCATCATCTTCGTGCGGTAAATAATGACGACGTAAAATTAACGCCTGTTCAAAAAAGTTATTTTCAATTGCCCGTACCCGGCTATTTAGTTTTTTACGTCGATATCCAATTTCGGTGCATATTGCGCATTGACCTTTTCCGCAATTTGCATCGCTGCGCCGGGAATGGCTAATAGCTCATCCAGTGCCGTTTTGCTTTCAGATTTTACAATGCGGCGCAAATACGTCACCACAGGAGCTATTTTATTATCCATCGCCATGTCATTAATCATGCCGTTATAGGCAACCATATTTGGTTCGAAAGTAATTTCTTGCTTGGCAATAATTAATGTAATAGTGGTATCGGTTGATTTAGTCATACGTTAATTCCTTAAAAACTAATTTAATTAAATGAATGGAAAGCTATTTATAATTACGGTTTAGCGCACACCGTTATGCTCTAAACTAAAATGGTTACCGTCTGGGTTAGATTTAAATCGCCCACCCCAACAACCACCCAATGATTCCCAATATTCACCCAATGGGGTATAGGACTCGGTTTTGGTTTGGTACTCACCATTGACGAACAAATTAAAATCCACCGCCAGACGCTGGGTATGCAGACTGTTGCTGATACCTGCTCCGGTCTTGGCATTCAATGCCGCCTGCTCTGGCGTGCGGTAAGCTTCGCCAAAGGTGAGCTGATAGCCATGCACATTGGCCCAGACGATCAACTGTGCCACGCGCGCTGTAAACGATTGTTGTTTTTCACTTAATGTCATTTTTAGTTTCCTCTGTGGCCGCGCCACGGCGGCGCAACCATACTTCTACTGCCTGATAACCCGCGATCCCCAACGCCGCCCCGATACCATTGATTGACAGCGGCGACAGGTCAGGAAACTGTATCAACGCCGTACCCGCTATCAGCGAGACGCCTGAGCCTAAAATCATGCGGCCAATAAATAAGCGTGGTGTAATTGGGTCCTGGCTGCTCAATACTTTACCGATGGCGATCAGTGCGCCAATCACTAGTAGCGACAGCAGGCTTTTTTCATGTGGCTCCATCACTCGCTACCCCGTCAGTTTTTCAGTCAGTTCCGATTCCAGATAGGGGATGCCGTTAATGCGCACGAAATCGGGCGAGGTCACCACATACTTAACCTTGTGGTTCATGACAGTGCCGCCTTTCGGCTCGACATCCAGAATTGCATTGATGATCAGCTTGCAACCAAAGGCTTCCACCTTGATTTCTTCGCTTCCTGCCTTGGCATACCACATCAGATCAACCGGCTCGATACCGCGCCATGACCCTGCGGCACGCGCTTTGGCGGTGAGCACCGTCAAATATTTTGTGCTTAACTCAATTTCCCCTTCTGCCGCTACATCCCCCGCCACATGACCATCCGGCACACCCTGTGTCATAGCAGCAGCGGTATTATCAGTAATGTTCAACCCCACCTTTTCCGCGTGAATGAGGTCACCATCCATATTGAAATCAATCGATTGACCCGAAATGCGCTTTGTCATACAGCCCCCTCAAGACTGGTATCCAGCACCAGGCTTACTGAGATGCCTTTCGGGCATTCGTAAGTGCGGATAGTCAGATAAATTTCGACGTTGTTTTTGTTGCGCCAGGTGATCACCACATCGGTATCCTGCGGCGGCTTGACCTCACCGGGGAAGGTGATGCCGTTAATCTGGCTGCTGCGCGCCATTTC
This sequence comes from Caryophanales bacterium, assembly GCA_031554185.1. Classification (GTDB taxonomy): domain Bacteria; phylum Bacillota; class Bacilli; order JARBTR01; family JARBTR01; genus JAVBKE01. The sequence goes on along the minus strand of JAVBKE010000038.1, from coordinate 386 downwards.
ACGCAGAGTGCGGGCAAAATACGCCTGGTGTGCGGCGATGCTGCTGGGCGTGCTGTTCAGGCTGCGGTTGGCGATTTTGGCAATCGCCTGCAAGCGCACCCGCCGCGCCACTTTGTCCACTACACGTAAGCTTTCAATAGATTGATAATCACCGCCTTCCACATCCAGCGTGCGGCCATCGGCCCAGTACATGCCGTCATAATCGGGATACCACATCGGTACACTAAAACGCTGAGCCTCCAGTGCTTGCAGCGTGGCCAGATCCAACGGGGTTTTCATACCATCATTGGGTACATCCACTGCGCCCAGCGTCAGCAATGCGCCGGTTTGCACCCGCGCCGGGCTATCCGCGATGGTCACTGCCCGATTACACAGCCGCCCGGCCA
>JAVBKE010000137.1:0-13639 GCA_031554185.1 Caryophanales bacterium | reverse complement strand
ACACGGGACGATCTTCACTTGTTAATAATAATTATAAATAAGCGCGAAGATATTGTAATCTGATTTATATTTGTTATAATCAGGATAGATAGAAATGCACCTGTGCTATAGGTAGGAGGAAATCTGGTGGAATCAAGGCTTGATCGAATCAAAAAGCAACTGCATTCTTCTAATTTTAAATTAACACCGCAACGCGAAGCGACTGTACGGGTTTTGCTAGATAATGAAGAATCACATTTAAGTGCTGAAGACGTTTATATGCAAGTTAAAAATATTTCACCCGAAATAGGACTCGCGACGGTTTACCGTACGCTTGAATTGTTGAGTGAATTAGAAATTGTTAACAAAATTAATTTTGGCGATGGGGTTTCTCGTTTCGACTTGCGAGTTGAAGGAGCGAATCGCTTCCATCATCACTTATTTTGTTTTGAATGTGGATCAGTTGAAGAAATTTTTGAAGATTTATTAGAAAATGTCGAATCTCATATTGAAAGAAAATATCAATTTAAAATTAAAGATCATCGATTAACATTTCATGGACTATGCAAAAATTGTACAGAGAAGTTGAATCAATAAATAGATGATTTTGTCTCCAAAAAAGTTTCTACAAGTACATAACACATGTATATTCACAGACTCTTTTGGCATATGCTTGAATAGGTAGGTTTCCAAAAAAATTGGCATATCACTCGGATATGTCTTTCTTTTTTAGTAGACCTGACGATTTTTAGCTAAAGGAGATTGTATCTTGCGTTATCTATTTAAATCTTTTTTTCAGATGGTGAAAATTTTCGTTTTATTCGCGATTTTTATGGTTGTTTTTTATTTTGCCTTAAACTGGTTTAACAGTGAATATCAAGGATTACATCGATACGATGCCCCCGAGGGTGATGCTGTAAAAGTTTTTTCACCTGAGGAGAAAGACAATAACGAAACCATTGATCAATTATTGCAATTTTATTTGGATGGAGTGTAACAGATGCAAGAACCAATTAGTGATTTTGTTCATTACATTAGAATTGAAAAAGGGCTTGCGGAGAATACAATCATCTCCTACGAGCGTGATTTAAATGAATACTGTCTGTTTTTAAAAGAGTCTAAACAGCTTGATGGGTGGGATGATGTGACGCGGATGGACATCATCCAGTTTTTAGCCAATTTAAAAAAAGAGCAGAAATCTGTGAAAACGTTAGCGAGGCATACGGCATCACTTCGTTCTTTCCATCAATTTCTGTTTCGCGAGAAGATCACGTCATCTAACCCATCGCAACATATCGATAGCCCAAAGCTTCCAAAATCTCTTCCAAAAGCGTTATCGATAGAGATGGTAGATCAGTTTCTCAATTCACTAGCAGAAGGCACAGCATTTGAAATTCGTGATAAAGCAATGATTGAATTGCTTTATGCAACAGGGATGCGTGTCAGCGAGTTGGTAGATTTGCAAACTGATAGCGTCTATCTGGATATGGGCTTCGTTCGTTGCATTGGAAAGGGGAATAAGGAAAGAATCGTTCCAGTTGGTGATGTTGCGCTTCTTGCTTTGGATCGCTACCTACATAAGGGTCGTCCGAATTTATTACACGCTAAGAAACGATCAAACGCATTATTCTTAAACCACCATGGTCAAAAATTATCACGGCAAGGGCTCTGGAAAATTATTAAAGCACGTGCCAACGAAGCTGGCATTGCTGGTGATATTTCTCCCCACTCTATGCGGCATTCATTTGCCACCCATTTATTGATGAATGGGGCCGATTTGCGTGCTGTACAAGAAATGCTAGGTCATGCAGATATTTCAACAACACAGATCTATACGCATGTGACAAATACAAGGTTAAAAGACATTCATACGGAGTTTCACCCCAGAAATTAAGCGGAGTCACGCTTTGCGGTGGAAATTTACTGAGCAGAAAATGTCGATTTGCGTTTGATGATAGATTTATTGGCATGATTTTTGTTATAATATACTATCTTTATTATTTGAAATTCACTATAAGGTCTTGGTTATTTTTTCGGATACATTCAGTTTTTGGAATGATTATTTTTGGCTATTACTCAAATGGTAAATGTCGATTTTTAGCGTTGATTATTTTAAGGAGGAATTTGTGTAAATGGGCTTTAGTAGAGTATTTATTATCGTGCTAGATTCAGTAGGAATCGGAGAGGCACCTGATGCGGAGAAGTTTGGTGATCTGGGTTCTCATACCTTGCGTCACATTGGGGAATCAATGCCAAATGGGCTGAACTTGCCTCATTTAGCTAAAATGGGTTTATCAAACATTGACTTGATTCCTGGCGTACCAGTGGCGTCAATCCCGAGCGGGTTCTATACAAAAATGGAAGAGGTTTCGAATGGTAAAGATACTATGACTGGTCATTGGGAAATGATGGGGCTTCGTATTGATACACCATTCCGTGTGTTTCCAGATGGCTTCGACGCAGGGCTTTTATCTGAACTTGAAGAGCGATCGGGCCGGAAAATAATTGGCAATAAACCAGCCAGTGGTACTGAGATTCTGGAAGAGTTAGGCGAGGAACATGTGAAAACGGGTGCACTTATTGTGTACACATCAGCAGATTCTGTGCTGCAAATTGCAGCACATGAGGAAGTTGTGCCACTAGATGAGCTTTATCAGATTTGTGAGATCGCAAGGGAGATTACACTTAGACCAGAATATATGGTTGGACGGATTATTGCGCGACCATTTGTTGGGGAGGTCGGTGACTTTAAACGAACGCCAAATCGTCACGATTACGCATTAAAGCCATTTGGCCGTACAACTATGAATGAACTAGCTGACAGTGGTTTAGATGTGATTGCCATTGGCAAAATCAATGATATTTTTGATGGAGAAGGCGTGACGCAACATTTTTCAACAAAATCTAATATGGATGGTGTCGATAAGTTAATTGCTAGTGCGGCGCAAGAATTTAGGGGTATCAGCTTTCTTAATCTTGTTGATTTTGATGCGATCTATGGTCATCGTCGCAACCCAATTGGTTACGGTGAAGCGCTGGAAGCTTTTGATGCGCGTATGCCTGAAATTCTAGATCACCTAACCGATTCTGATCTCCTCCTCATTACAGCAGATCATGGCAATGATCCAACGATGCCTGGAAGCGACCACACCCGTGAGTATGTACCATTACTTGCTTATTCTAAGCGATTCTCAAGAGGCGCTAAGCTGACAAAGCGTACGGCATTTTCTGATATTGCTGCAACGATTGCCGAGAACTTTGCTGTGAAGATGCCAGAGAACGGGAATAGCTTTTTAAATGAGTTAAAATAATTGAAGATCGTAAGGTGATTTGTGATGAGAATGGTTGATATGATTGCAAAGAAGCAAGCTGGTTTACCACTATCAAGTGAAGAAATTCATGAAATGATCCATGCATTCACTAAGGGAACTATCCCTGATTATCAGATGAGTGCGATGGCAATGGCAATCTACTTTAAGGATATGAACGATGCTGAACGTGCCGCGCTAACAATGGCGATGGTCAAGTCAGGTGATCAAATTGATTTAACTGATATACCCGGGATTAAAGTCGATAAGCACTCCACTGGTGGGGTTGGAGATACAACTTCATTAATCTTGGCACCAATTGTTGCGGCACTAGGGATTCCTGTTGCCAAAATGTCTGGTCGTGGTCTTGGCCACACAGGTGGAACAATTGACAAATTAGAATCATTTCCAGGATTCCATGTTGAAATCAGCAGTGAAGAATTCCGCACACTTGTTCGTCGCAATCAAATTGCGATTATTGGTCAGTCAGGGAATATTACACCAGCTGATAAAAAATTATATAGTCTACGCGATGTTACCTCTACAGTGGAGAGTGTACCACTCATCGCGAGTTCGATTATGAGTAAAAAAATTGCTTCTGGTGCTGATGCCATTGTTCTTGATGTGAAAACTGGCGCAGGTGCATTTATGAAAACGGTCGAGGATGCGAGAGAACTTGCTGCCGCAATGGTGAAAGTCGGTCAATTAGTTGGCCGGCAAACCATTGCGGTCATTTCAGATATGTCCCAACCATTAGGGTTTGCAATTGGGAACGCACTGGAAGTGAAGGAAGCGATTGAGACGCTAAAGGGTGAAGGACCTGCAGATCTGACTGAATTAGTCCTTGAGCTCGGAACACAAATGGTGCTACTAGCAAAAAAAGCTGATTCAGCAGAGGAAGCACGTAAACAACTTGAAGCTGTGATATCGAATGGGAAAGCGCTTGAGGTGTTCAAGACATTTATTTCCGGTCAAGGTGGTGACAGCGCTGCTATAGATGACTTAGACAAGCTACCTAGGGCAAAGTATGTTTCTACGCTAAAAGCTGAGAGCAGTGGCTTTATTTCTGAACTTGTAGCTGATGAAATTGGAAAAGCAGCGATGACGCTTGGGGCTGGACGTGAGACAAAGGAATCAGCGATTGATTTAGCAGTTGGCCTAGTCTTAGCAAAGAAGTTAGGTGACCCAGTTGTAGCTGGTGAAGTACTTGTACATATTCACCACAATCAGCCTGAAATTGGAGAGACACTAGCAATTTTACAAAAAAATATCAATATTTCAACAGTGGCACCAAAAGTGCCACCGCTTATTTATGAGGTCATTTTATAAATCATGTAATCCAATCAAAAATCGCTTGTCCCACTCGAAGGAGGCAAGCGATTTTATTTATCCAATTGTTATTCTTTCTTGATTGGGATGCGATTAGCATCCATTGTGAATCCTTCACCATGGACATCTTGAACAACTGAGATCGTCATAAATGCATATGGATCAACCTTTGTGACAAGCTCTTTTAATTGATTAATTTCATTTTTACCAACGACACAATAAATGACGTCTTGGTCTGATTTACGATAGTAACCATGCCCTCGCAAGAATGTAACACCACGACCCAATTCAGAAGCAATTTTGTCGGCAATATCAGGTACGTGGTTACTGATAATCATAGCGCCACGGGCATCATAAAGACCGTCATTGAGGAAGTCAATGATTCGTGTCGCAATGAATACAACAACGAGTGTGTACATCGCTTCTTTGTAATCTAGGTAAGTAGCCATAGAGAGTGCTAATACGAATAAATCGAAAATAAACATGGTCTTACCAGGACTCACGCCATAATATTTCCAGACGATTTTTGCAATAATATCTATGCCACCTGTTGTGCCGCCATAACGGAAGGTGATCCCAATTCCAAGACCTGCGAAAACGCCTGCGAAAAGTGAAGCCAGCATTAAATCATCATGTAATGGCATGTAGAAATGGAATTCTTCAAAGAATGCAAGCCATAGTGATAAACTAGTTGCACCAATCAGCGTATAGATAATCGCCTTTTTCCCCAATAATCGCCAGCCGATGATGAAAATAGGAATGTTCAGTAGGAAATAAGTCACTGATGTTTTCCATCCTAAAGTGAAATAGAAGATCAATGTTATTCCAGTAAACCCACCTTCGGCTAGCTCGTTTTGCATATTAAAGTGAACTAGTCCAAATGCTACTAGGGAGGTTCCCAAAATAATGAATAAAATATTCTTCAGTTGTAAATCCAATTTCATATAGTTACTCCCGTCTATAAAAAGATGCTAAAAGGTCATAATACAAGTAAATAAGGAGAAGGGCAACCCCTTACACAAAAATATTTTTTCTGCCAGTCTTCTTCCTATTATGTCGCTATTTATTCACCAAAAACCATAGCGAATTTCTGGAAGAACATTTGACAGGGTGCGTAGAAATTACTAAGATTGAGTGAGAGGTGCAGATAAGACGAACAATTTTATCAAAAAAACCGATTAAAGGTTGAAATATGGTTTAATATTTCAAATGATATCAGGAGATAATGAACACCTCTAGTATCTAGTATGCCGAATAAAAAGGAGAAATTTCAATGCTGTATCAAAACTATTTCCTCTATTTGCTGATCATTATTGCAATCCCACTAATTGCACAAGTTAGTGTGAAAAATGCAATTTCCAAATACTCAAAGGTTCGTTCAAGTTCAGGCATGAATGGTGAACAAGTGGCGAGAATGATTCTTGATCAGAATGGTCTTCAACATGTCAAAGTAGAACAAGTTCGCGACGGTGATCATTATGATCCAAGAGCAAAGGCAGTTCGCCTATCTGCTGAAAACTTTCAAAAACCTTCTGTAGCAGCCGCAGCTATTGCTGCCCATGAGTGTGGACATGCCATTCAAGATAAAGAGGGTTACTTCTTCTTAAATCTTCGTTCGGCAATTGTGCCACTTGCAAGCCTTGGTTCTAGAATGTCATGGATTTTGATTCTTGCTGGAATCATTTTTCAAGCTTCACAGATGTTCCTGGTTGGTATCATTTTCATGTTGTTTGCAGTTGTCTTCCAATTGGTGACATTGCCAGTTGAATTTAATGCTTCATCACGAGCGATGACACAACTAGCCGGTGTAGGCATTATTGCTGGCGAGGAGCAAGGACAAGCTAAAACAGTGCTAAACGCTGCTGCAATGACATATGTTGCTGCTACAGCAGTCGCTGTTTTGGAATTATTGCGTTTCGTTCTTATCTTTAGAGGAATGAATGACGATTAAAACGCATAAAGATTTCTAATTAAAGTATAGTAAACGAACATTTTCTCATATTTCTGAGACGAAGAATACTGAGATGGTAGCATTGTGATTGAAACTTTGCTATCATCTTTTTAATCATATATATGTGAGGCGAGCCAATATGGAGAAAATCAAAGTTGCCATAGCAGGCCCACGTGGGCGGATGGGCAAGGAAGCAATGATTATGGTTCAAGATAGCGAGAATTTAGAACTAGTTGCCGTTGTTGATCATCGCTATGGTGGCGAATTCTTAACTACGCAGGCTGGTGATCAGTCGCAGGTACCAATTTATGGTGATTGTACGGCTTGCTTTACATCAACCAAGGTTGATGTACTGGTTGACTTTACGACACCGGAAGTGGGCCGTGAGAATGTCCAAATTGCGCTTAGGCATCAGGTCAGACCAGTCGTTGGAACCACTGGATTCACAGAAGACAATATCAATTTGCTAGCGCAATTGGCAAGCGAGCAAAAGGTTGGTGCCGTAATTGCACCCAATTTTGCTTTAGGCGCTGTGCTAATGATGAAATTTGCTAAAATGGCAACAAAGTATTATGGTGATATTGAAATCATTGAAATGCATCATGACCAAAAGTTAGATGCACCATCGGGAACTGCGATTAAAACGGCAGAAACAATGGCCACTGAGCGCGCAGAACATAAGCAGGGTCACACCGATGAGAAAGAATTAATTGATGGTGCAAGGGGTGCAGATTTTCAAGGAATGCGGATTCACAGCATTCGCTTACCAGGGCTTGTGGCGCACCAACAAGTCATCTTTGGTGGTACCGGTGAAACACTGACAATTCGACATGATTCTTTCCATCGTAGTTCATTTATGACAGGCGTCAAATTATCAATTGAAACAGTAATGAAGTTAGATACATTAGTTTATGGACTAGAAAACATTTTAGATTAGGTAGGGTGATTCCATGAAAAAGTTAAAAATCGGTATTGTTTGTTACCCAACAGTCGGAGGGTCCGGTATTGTGGCGACTGAGCTTGGAATCCAAATGGCTCGTCGTGGACATGAGGTCCATTTCTTTTCGTCAAGCACGCCGTTCAGATTGAATAAACGGTGTTCAAATGTTTTTTTTCATCAGGCAGATGCTAATCACTATTCGGTATTTCAGTATCCACCGTACACGCTATCTCTTGCCAGCAAAATTGCAGAAATTTCTCGTAGGGAAAAGTTAGACATTATTCATGCCCATTATGCGATTCCACATGCTGTCTGTGCTATTTTAGCTAAACAGATGTTAAATGATGAACCAAAGGTGATTACCACTTTGCATGGAACGGATATCACGACTCTTGGCTATGATTCTTCGCTCCATGATGTGATTCGGTTTGGAGTTGAGAAATCTGATCTGGTGACAGCTGTATCCGATTCATTGATACAGGAGACTTATGAATTAATTCAACCTGATAAAGAAATTATTCGTGTTCATAATTTTATCGAGGGGAATTTCTCTAGGGTACCTTCGAATTTAAAGTCGGAATTAGGCATTGCCCTTGAGGAAAAGGTTGTCTTGCATATATCAAATTTCCGTCAGGTGAAGCGGGTTGATCAAATTATACGAACTTTTGCTAAGACGCTCGATCAAGTAAAAGCCAAGTTATTGTTAGTAGGTGATGGACCAGAGTCTTCTAATATTTATAATTTAGTGAAGTGCCTAGGTATTGAAGATGATGTGATTTTTCTTGGTAATCAGGAGAGTTTACAAGAAATATTCTCAATCGCTGATGCATTCCTTCTTTTGTCTGAAAAGGAAAGTTTTGGTTTGGTTTTATTGGAAGCGATGGCTTGCGGTGTCCCATGCATTGGTACAAGGATTGGCGGTATTCCGGAGGTAATCGAGGATGGAGAAAATGGCTTTCTGGTACCGCCTGAGGATATCACTACGGCTAGTAGGCGATTAGTAAAACTATTATCAGATGATATGCTTCATTTATTTATGTCAGAAAAAGCGCTTCATACAGCACGTTATCAATTTGGTTCAGAGAAAATTCTTAAAGAGTATGAGGACCTTTACTATAATGTACTTGATAAGGTGGAAATCATTTGAAACAAGAGTTTATTAGTGCCTTGCCGGTTTTGAGAAAAATTGAATCAGCTGGGTTTGAAGCCTATTTTGTTGGTGGCGCCGTCCGCGATCAGCTGTTAAATCGCCCTGTTCACGATATAGACATCGCTACTTCAGCGACACCAGAGGAAGTTAAAGGGATTTTTCAAAAAACAATTGACGTTGGCATAGAGCATGGGACAGTCGTTGTTCTTGCAGAGAAAGGTAGCTATGAAATCACGACCTTTCGTAGTGAAAGTGAGTATGTAGACTTTCGTCACCCAAGTAAAGTATCGTTTATTCGGAGCTTACGGGATGATTTGGCAAGGCGCGATTTCACTATTAACGCAATGGCAATGGATGCTGCCGGGAAAATTTATGACTATTTTTCTGGGCAAGCGGACCTTGAGCGTAAGCTTGTTCGAGCAGTCAATGACCCTAGTGAGCGTTTTAATGAAGATGCACTGAGAATGCTAAGAGCGATTCGCTTTCAAGGGCAACTTGGTTTTATAATAGAACCTGATACAAGCGCAGCCATTTGTCTTTGTGCTGAGAATATTCGCCATATTTCACAAGAGAGAGTCACCACAGAAATTGAAAAAATCTTGCTTGGTCGCTACAATCAGCAGGCAATTGATACGCTGATTGAAACTGGAATGCATCATGTTTTGCCTGGTCTATCACAGTTAACGCCGCTTTCATTTGGCGAAACGACTTCGCTTGCAGAAAGATGGAGTGTATTATTGATTCATCTAGGGGCAGAACCGAAATCGTTTCTACAACAATGGCGTTGTTCAAATGATCTGATCAAACAAGTTCAAGCGATAGTGGTAACTGTTTCTGTGGTCGAACGTTTGGGCTGGAACGATCAGCGCCTTTTTGAAGCTGGTCTACTTGTTGCGAAGGCAGCGGAGCATGTGATGCTAGCACGGCAAATGAGTAAGAGTGATTACGATATTGATAAGGCTTATAGGGAGCTACCGATAAAAGAGGCAAGTGCGTTAGCTGTTGGTGGTAGTGATTTAATAACATGGAGTGCGGCTCCAGCAGGTCCTTGGATAAAGGAGGCACTGGAGCAATTAACCGAGGCAATTATTGCAAGACAATTAGTAAATGAGAAGGAGCAACTGAAGGAATGGCTCATTCAAAACAAGTTGATTCAAATGAAATAATTGATATGTTAGAAGCAGCTGGACAAGATTATCTTTCTGGTCAAGCACTTGCGGATGCTCTAGGGGTATCTCGTACAGCGATTTGGAAACAAATTCAGCTTTTAAAAGGGCAAGGGTATAATATCATTAGTGTGACTAATCGAGGATACAAGCTTATCAGGAAAGCAGATTTGCTTTCGGCAGAATTCATCCAAGATGGATTAGAGACAAGTGAGCTTGGACATGTTGTGCATTTCTTTGATTCAGTTGATTCGACCCAGTATATTGCCAAAGAGAAAGCACCCGCCTCACCCCATGGAACGATCGTTGTTGCCAATAAACAAACAAGTGGTAAAGGGCGATTAGGCCGGGTCTGGCACTCTCCACACGGGCTTGGCATGTATATGAGCCTGATCATTAAACCAGCAATTTCTCCAGCACAATCACCACAATTAACATTACTGACTGCTATTGCTGTCGTCGATACATTAGCGAAGTATGGGATAGAAGCTGCGATTAAGTGGCCAAATGACTGTTTGGTTGCAGGGAAAAAGATTTCTGGGATTCTAACAGAAATGGTGGCAGATGCAGACCAAATCCATTATGTGATTATTGGTGTTGGCATTAATGTGAATCATGGTTACCATGATTTTACATCCGGAATTTCTGACATTGTCACGTCTATGAAACTAACATTAGCACTAGAAGAATCTGCCATAATTTCTCGAACGGGGGTCATTCAAACATTTTTGCTGGAATGGGAGAAACTTTTTGACATTTATTTGACAAAAGGGTTTCCGCCGATTAAAGCGAAATGGGAAGCACGTGCGGATATTATTGGCAGAAACATCAAAGTAACCATGTTGAAAAATGAGCTATATGGCGTGGCAGTTGGCGTTACAGAGGCAGGTGCCTTACTAGTGAAAGATAGTCAGGAAACGGTACAAGCTATTTTTTCCGGAGATATCCAGTTTTTGTAATATATTTTTAGTGACAAAAAAATTCATTTTCATGTATAATCATTTTCGTGGGCAAAATTCATGATTAAACTTGTCATTTAGGCATTTTAGTCGTGTGGATTCTGGAGGCTAGTACCATATACCCTTGTCTAATCGAATGATTGAAATGAAAATATTCAGTTAGATTATAATAGATTATTTCATTTCAGGAGGATAACAATGAAGTCTGTAACTGATTTTAAAAAAATGAAGCAAGAGAATGAGAAGATCACAATGATCACTGCATATGATTTTCCTTCAGCTAAACTTGTTCAAGAAGCAAATACAGATCTAATCCTTGTAGGGGATTCACTAGGTATGGTTGTGCTAGGATACGATTCGACAATCCCTGTTACTGTAGCAGATATGGTTCATCATGCGAAAGCGGTAAGACGCGGGGCACCAGAAACATTTGTCGTAGTCGATATGCCTTTTGCAAGCTATCATTATTCCGACGATGAGACACTGAGGGCTGCTGTAAAAATGATGCAGGAGGCAAGTGGTAACGCTGTGAAATTAGAGGGCGATCATCCTGAAAAGATTTCGTTGTTAGTTAGCGCTGGAATTCCCGTTGTTGCTCATTTAGGATTAACACCGCAAGCAGTTGGTGTTCTCGGCGGATACAAGGTTCAAGGAAAATCAGAAGAGGCTGCTAAACAGATAATCGAGTCCGCAAAGAGACTTGAGGCTGCAGGTGCCTTTATGCTTGTTCTTGAGTGCGTTCCAGAAGTATTAGCTTGCCGGATTAGTGAATTGTTAACCATTCCGACAATTGGTATTGGTGCAGGGAAATTCACAGATGGCCAAGTGTTGGTTTATCATGACATTCTTCAATATGGTGTTGATCGTTTGGCGAAGTTTGTTAAGCCGATGGTCAACTTGAATCAAATGATTGTTCCAGCGCTACAATCCTTTAACAAGGAGGTAAAATTAGAACAATTTCCAAACGAAGATTACACTTTTCAGACAAATAAGGAACAGCTAGCTTTCCTATACGGGGGAAAAAATCATGATAGTAAAGACAATTAATGAAATGAGAGAGTGTGTCAAATTAGAGAGAGCCAAAGGAAGACGAATTGGTTTTGTTCCGACAATGGGCTTTCTACATGATGGTCACGCTGCTCTATTAAAACAAGCATGGAGAGAAAACGATGTCGTCATATTGAGCATTTTTGTTAATCCGACACAATTTGGACCAAATGAAGATTACAAGATTTACCCACGAGATCTTGAGCGTGATGCATTAATCGCTAAGGAAAATAGTGTTGATTATATCTTCACACCTTCTGTCGAGGAAATGTATGGCACAGAGACATCATTTGTTTCAGTTGTTGTTCAGGACCGCGTTGATATGCTATGTGGCAAATCTCGACCGGATCACTTTGATGGCGTAGCAACAATTGTCACGAAACTATTAAATGTTGTTCAACCAGACCGTGCTTATTTTGGTACTAAAGATGCACAGCAACTAGCAATAGTAAGAGAGTTAGTCAGAAGTTTTAATTTTGCAACAGAAGTTGTGGCTGTTGAAATGGTTCGTGAAAGTGATCGACTCGCACTGAGCTCACGTAACACCTATCTGAGCGAGGAACAAAGAAGTGATGCGACTTCATTATATAAAACACTGAATCATATTCGTTACCTGCTTCATAAGGATATTACACTAATAGATGCCATTGTGGAAGGTGAACAATATTTCCGCGAGATCTCATCATTTAGTGAGTTGGAATATTTAGAAGCTTATAGTTATCCAGACTTATTACCAATCACAAAAAATACGAAGCAAATTATTATTGCAATTGCTGCAAAATTTGATAAAATTCGTCTGATAGATAATATTGTAGTGGATATGTAGAACTTTATTGTGAATTGAGCAAGATTTAATTGATGGAAAGGAGTTTGGTGACAATGTTAAGAACAATGATGACCGCTAAGTTGCACCGTGCAACTGTAACTGAAGCTAACTTGAATTATATCGGTAGTATTACAATTGATGAAGAGCTACTCGATGCAGTTGGCATTCTTGCAAACGAAAAGGTTCAAATTGTGAACAATAACAATGGCGCTAGGCTCGAAACGTATGTAATCCCTGGTAAAAGGGGAAGTAAGACCATTTGTCTAAATGGTTCGGCCGCAAGACTTGTACAACCAGGAGATATTGTGATTATTATGGCCTATGGGTTGTTTGAGACCGCTGAGGCAGTCAATCATATACCAAAAGTAGCAATTTTAAATACTGATAACACGATTAGAGAACTTATTGGAACTGAACAAGAATCAACAATACTTTAATAAAATAGATGAACCATTTACATTAGTTTGGAGGTAATACTCTGAACTAATGTTTTTTTGTGCCAATTTTGCGTTTTGAAAAGGACAAAGGATGAAGATACTTTATTTGATATGTCTTTCAAAAGGGGCTACATGCAAGGATTTTCTACAAGTTTAAGTAGAAGGTTCAGGGGGGTAATGTAATATTGAGGTAACGAGCTATTTCCTTTTAAAAGGTGTCCTGCTATAATGAAATTTAGTTTAGGAGGTTTGTTAGCGTGAAGAAGAAACGAATCATTTTAATCGTGGTCCTTGTACTAATAGTCCTTTTATTGCTCTGGATTAGCCTGTATGTAATTGCTGACAAGCCTCGTCGTGATGCTTACGATCATGCTAAATCTGTTGCCACAAAGGAAGTAGGCATGAAAGCATTTTCAGATTTCTACATGTACCAAGGTAATGAGGGCTGGGATGTTATTACTGGCACCAATGAAAATGGCAAAGAAGTCGGTGTTTGGATTTCGGATGAAAAGGATAAAACAGAAACAATTCCATTATCCAAAGGAAT
>JAVBKE010000109.1:0-25267 GCA_031554185.1 Caryophanales bacterium | reverse complement strand
ACGAACTTGAATAAAGAGCAAGGTACATTATCTGATGTGATTAAGGGTGCAGATGTCTTTATCGGTGTTTCAGTTGCTAGCGCATTAACAGCAGAAAACGTGAAATCAATGGCAGAAAACGCCGTTGTATTTGCTTTGGCTAACCCAGTCCCAGAGATTATGCCTGAACTTGCTTATGAGGCAGGCGCATTAGTGGTAGGAACCGGGCGTTCAGATTATCCCAATCAAGTGAATAATGTGCTCGTTTTCCCTGGCGTTTTCAGAGGTGCCCTCGATACACATGCGACAGATATCAACGATGAAATGAAAATGGCAGCAGTATTGGCATTAGCGAATCTTATTCCAGATAAGGATTTGTGTACGGACTATGTAATTCCAAATCCATTTGATCCGAGAGTAACAGCAGAAGTAGCCGTTTCAGTAGCTCAGGCAGCTATAGATTCAGGTGTTGCTAGAACAGAAATCTCACCAGAACAAGTAAGAGCACGCCTTCTAGAGCGGTTGTCAGAATAAATGGCCGAAAATGATCACTGGAGATATTGAAGCGAGATGATAATTGACTAGCAAATAGCACTACCTTGGCTCATATAAATGAATAGAAATGAATGAAAAAATGGGGTGTAATTTTGTTAAAAGATGTTTTTAAGCGTCCGAATAAGAAAAAAAAATACGCAACCATGCCGCGTGATCAATCAATAAAACAGGACATTCCTGACGGCCTTTTAACAAGATGTGCTAGTTGTAAAAAAGTAACGTTTACGAAAGAATTTTTAAAGAACAGTAAGGTTTGTCCGCATTGTGATCATCATCATGTGATGAACGCCAAGGAACGAATCGAGAGTTTTGCTGATGTTGAGAGTTTTGTCGAGTTTAATGGACAGATGACATCTGCAAATCCGCTTGAATTCCCTGATTATTTAGCTAAAATAGAGGGAGACCGCAAGAAAACAAAACTAAACGAAGCAGTTGTGACCGGTGTTGCAAAGGTTGAGGAACATCCTGTCATACTCACAGTCATGGACTCTACTTTCCGAATGGGGAGTATGGGGACAGTTGTTGGAGAGAAAATCACTTTAGCAATTGAGAAAGCCGATGAACTGGGTGTTCCGTTTGTTATATTCACCGCTTCAGGTGGTGCTAGAATGCAGGAAGGCGTACTTAGCTTGATGCAAATGGCAAAAACGAGTGCAGCACTAAAAATGTTTAGTGATCGTGGTGGTTTAGCCATTGTAGTGATGACACATCCGACAACAGGTGGCGTTTCAGCCAGTTTTGCTTCACTAGGTGACTACAATCTAGCAGAACCAGGTGCACTGATTGGCTTTGCAGGGAGAAGGATTATCGAACAGACAATTCATGAAAAACTTCCAAATGATTTTCAAACGGCTGAGTTTTTGCTGAAATTTGGGCAATTGGATGCGGTTATCCATCGAAATGATCTAAGAAAATCACTGAGTACAATCCTTGAGATTCATGGCATGTAGTTTGGAGGTCATTGTGAATGAACGTATTGTTAGAGTTTGAGAAACCGATTATAGAATTAAAAAGGAAATTAACAGAGCTCGAAACGATGTCTAGTGTTTCAGGCGTTGACCTGGCAGAGGCAATCAAAGCTCTTGAAACGAGGATTCATCTAGTGGAGGATACCATTTTCTCAAATCTGAAACCTTGGGACCGCGTGCAAATCGCACGACATCCCAATAGACCTACGACGCTCGACTACATTGGGTATCTATTCAACAATTTCTTTGAATGCAAGGGAGACCGCGTGTTTGGTGAAGATGAGGCGATTATTGGTGGTATTGCCCAGTATCACGGGATACCAGTTACTGTTATCGGTCACCAGAGAGGGAAGGATACGAAAGAGAATATCCGCCGCAACTTTGGAATGCCTCATCCAGAAGGATACCGGAAAGCACTGCGTCTAATGAAACAAGCTGAGAAGTTTGGTCGGCCAGTGATTTGTTTTATCGATACAAAGGGAGCTTACCCGGGAAAAGCCGCTGAAGAGCGGGGACAAAGTGAAGCTATTGCTAGGAATTTATTTGAAATGGCTGGACTCAAAGTGCCAATTATCTGTATTGTCATTGGAGAAGGTGGCAGTGGAGGTGCACTTGCACTTGGTGTTGGTGATCGAATTCTCATGCTTGAGAATTCTACATACTCTGTTATTTCGCCCGAAGGGGCAGCATCAATACTTTGGAAAGATGCATCGAGAGCGAAAGAAGCAGCAGCCTCGATGAAAATCACTGCACAAGATTTGAACACACTAGAAATTATTGATTCAATTATAGAAGAAGTCAGGGGCGGCGCTCATTGTTCTGCAGAAGAGCAAGCTGCTTTCATTGATAAACAACTATTAGCCTCACTACAAGAAGTGATGCAAATTGAAGGAAGCGACATCGTTGAAATGCGCTATCAAAAGTTTAAGAAAATTGGTAGTGATAGCTTCTCCACGATACTCTAAATCGTGAAACGATTTAGCTAGTAGAGTGCATGTCAGAAATGCCCTGTGATACGAGCCGAAAGGCGAAGAGGAGCATCGGCATTCACGGCACCACGATACTCTAAATCGTGAAACGATTTAGCTAGTAGACCCACGATACTTTAATCCGCGAAAAGGATTAACTAGTAGAGTGCGTGCCAGAACAGCCCGAGCAGAGTGAGCCCGCTGTTCACGGCTGCATGTCAGAAATGCCCTGTGATACGAGCCGAAAGGCGAAGAGGAGCATCGGCATTTACGGCACCACGATACTTTAATCCGTGAAAAGGATTAACTAGTAGAGTGCGTGCCAGGACAGCCCAAGCAGAGTGAGTCCGCTGTTCACGGTTCTGCATGTCAGAAATGCAAAATAGTTCGAAATTATTATCAAAGCACTTTCTCAGGTAAATTCTAGCTGATAGTCGTGCAAATATGCGCGATTATTTGCTTTTAGATGACTAAAGATAGAAATGTACCTCATACTAGTAGGGTGATGAAAAAGCATTCCGGAACCATTAATCATGGCCTATTTTGATATAAATCACAAATAGCAAAACGGTTTCCATCAACAAGAGTTAATCTTATACTATGGCTCCGAACGGCTTTTTCACTACCCTTCTAGAGTAAATGATCTAGAGCTCAAATGGTTTACAAGGGATCCTTCATTCTTAAGCAGCAAAGAATGATAGGGGGAATATCATTTTTGGCAATGGATTTGTTGATAATTTTTGTTCTCATAAGGGAAGAAAATATCCCAAACCCGCATTTTTAACTATTTTTACACGATGAGAATGGAAAATTATTCACAAATATCTTGACAAGGAATGGGTTGCCTGTTTTCTAAAACCAGATTTTCTAGGTTAGTGAAATTAACGAAATATTAATGAAATAATTAGGAGTGGTGATAGATGAAGAGGATTGCTGTATTAACAAGCGGCGGAGATGCACCTGGTATGAACGCTGCAGTTCGTGCTGTCGTGCGAACTGCTATCTACAACAACATGGAGGTCTTTGGGATCAGGTACGGTTATGCCGGATTGCTCAAAGAAGATTTCATTAAAATGGAACTTGGTTCTGTAGGTGATTTGATTCATCGTGGTGGAACATTTCTTTACACTGCTAGATGTATGGAGTTCTATGAGGAAGAAACGCAGAAGCGGGCTGCTGAAATTCTAAGAAAACATGAAATTGATGGATTGGTTGTCATTGGCGGAGACGGTTCTTACCGCGGCGCGATGAAGCTAACGAACCTTGGCGTACCATGCATCGGAATTCCAGCAACAATTGATAATGATATTTTTGGAACTGAATTTACAATTGGCTTTGATACTGCTATCAATACAGTGCTTGATGCGGTTGATAAAATTCGTGATACGGCTTCGTCTCATGAGCGTACTTACGTCATTGAAGTAATGGGGCGCGATTGTGGTGATATCGCAGCATGGGCAGGTGTAGCAACTGGTGCTGAAACTGTTATTGTTCCAAATGTACCTTATGACATTAACGATACTGTTAAGAAGTTACAGCGAGGTAGAGCGCGTGGTAAGCAGTACAGTATCATCCTTGTCGCTGAAGGTGCTGGAAGTGCAACAGACATTGGCAAGCAGATTGAAGAACTAACAGGTTTTGACACAAGAGTGACCATTTTAGGGCATGTACAACGTGGTGGCTCGCCAACTGCCAAAGACCGTGTATTAGCGAGCGAATTTGGTTCATATGCCGTTCAGCTTTTATTAGCAGGGAAAAAAGGTCGTGCAATTGGGATTGAACAAAACCGCATAATTGATTACGCGTTCGAAGAAGCATTGAAAAAAACGAATCAACAAGGTGATAAACTATCAATACTTTGTGATCAGTTATCTATTTAAACGATAAGATGATAAAATGGTATACGAATAAGTTTATAAAAAAAGACAATACATATGTCAGAGGAGAACAACACAATGATGGGTAGAACGAAAATAGTATGTACAATTGGACCTGCAAGTGATGCACTTGAAACGCTTGTGAAGTTAATCGAAGAGGGAATGGATGTTGCACGTTTGAACTTCTCACACGGAAGTCATGATGAGCAGCGCGGGCGTATCGTCAATATTCGTAAAGCAACTGAAATCACAGGAAAAAACGTTGCTATTTTGCTTGATACAAAGGGTCCAGAGATCCGTACACATGATATGGAGAACGGCTCAATCGAATTAAAGCCAGGTGCTGAATTAATTGTTTCGATGAAAGAAGTGTTAGGCACGAGTGAGCGTATTTCAATCACTTACCCACAATTAATCGATGATGTTAACGCAGATTCACGCATTTTACTAGACGATGGTCTTGTTGAACTACACGTCATGTCAATTGACAAGAAAAAAGGTGAGATCACTACAAAAGTTGTCAATGGCGCTTCATTAAAGAATAAAAAAGGCGTTAACGTTCCAGGCGTTTCAGTTAAACTTCCTGGTATTACAGAAAAAGACGTTGAAGATATTCTCTTTGGTATTAAAGAGGGTGTTGACTTCGTTGCGGCATCTTTCGTTCGTCGTGCTTCAGATGTATTAGAAATTCGTGAATTACTCCGCAATAATAATGGCGAATTCATTCAAATCATTCCGAAAATCGAAAATCATGAAGGCGTTCATAACATCGATCAAATTTTAGAAGTAGCTGACGGTCTGATGGTTGCACGTGGAGATCTAGGCGTAGAAATTCCACCAGAAGAAGTACCACTAGTTCAAAAAATGTTAATCAAAAAATGTAATCAACTGGCAAAACCGGTTATCACAGCTACACAAATGTTGGATTCAATGCAACGCAATCCGCGTCCAACGCGTGCAGAAGCAAGTGATGTTGCGAATGCCATTTTTGATGGTACCGATGCGATCATGCTTTCTGGTGAAACAGCTGCTGGACTCTATCCAGTAGAATCAGTTAGTACTATGCAAAGAATTGCAGTGAGAGCTGAGTCAGCATTAAAATACGAATCTATCCTTCGTAATCGCAGTAAAGACCATGAGCCTAATGTTATTGATTCAATTGGACAAGCAGTGGCCTACAGTGCAATGAACTTGAAAGTAAAGGCAATTATTGCTCCAACTGAGAGTGGAACTACTGCTAGAATGATTTCTCGTTATCGCCCAGAAGCAACGATTATTGCAATTACTGCTTCAAAAGCGATTTCTCGTCGTCTGGCACTTGTGTGGGGAGTAGAAAGCCTTGTAGGTCAAAGCACAAGCAGTACAGATGAAATGCTTGAAAAGGCGGTAGATACCTGTCTAGATGCTGGGCTTGTAAATGTAGGTGATCTAACGATTATTACTGCGGGTGTACCTGTAAACGAAAGTGGCACAACAAATCTAATGAAAATTCACTTCATTGGAAAAGAAGTTACTTCTGGACAAGGAATTGGTAGCAAGTCAGCATCAGGAAAAGTAGTTGTTGTTGATTCTAACCTGAATGCACTGACAAAAGTGACTTCTGATAGCATCATTGTGACGAATAATACTGATGTTGAAATGATGGGCGCGATTTCTAGATGTGCCGGTATCATTACAGAAACTGGTGGATTAACTGGGCACACAGCTATTGTTGGAATCAACCTTGGTATTCCGGTTATCATTGGTGTTAAAGATGCAAGAAAACTTTTCACTGATGGCGATAATATCACGATTTCAGCTGAAAACGGAAAGATTTATAAAGATAGTAGCGTAATCTAATCCAGCCTTAGTAAGGCCCATTTGAAGGACCATACCCAAGTGATACTCATCAACCCTCTATACTGTTTAGAGGGTTGATGTTATAGATGCATGTAACCATCTGTTAACATCATCGCTGTTGTGAAAGGGGAGCTATTACATGCGGAAAATTTTACTCATTTTTATCATTTACTCGATTTTAGAGTTCTTTACTTTTTCAATCATTGGGCAGAAGATCGGTATTTTTAACACGATCATATTATTAGTTCTCATGGGGATTATTGGCGCCCTCATTGCCAAGCGTCAA
This sequence comes from Caryophanales bacterium, assembly GCA_031554185.1. Taxonomy (GTDB): domain Bacteria; phylum Bacillota; class Bacilli; order JARBTR01; family JARBTR01; genus JAVBKE01. The sequence continues at coordinate 18,795 of JAVBKE010000109.1, read as the reverse complement.
GGACTTGCTGCGATGAAAAGAGCGAGTGAAGAGATGCAAAACGGTTTGCCACCAGGGGATTCAATTCTCGATGGAATTTGTATTCTTTTTGGGAGTGTGCTGTTAATTCTTCCGGGATTTCTGTCTGATTTTATTTCTTTGGTTTTCTTAATTCCATTGACGAGAAAGCTTGTCAAACCCATCATGCTTTACTTTCTGGCAAAATGGTTTGCCAGGGGAAACGTGACTTATTATCGATAGGTTGTTTAGCAATGTAGCAGAATAATCCTATTGTAAAAAATCGAGTGCCATTTTCATGGAGACTCGATTTTTTCATTTTTAGGCACTGGGTCATGCAAAATATAGGCCCAAATATCGCGGAAAGTACCATTGCGGTATAGCGTGGTGAGAAGGACAAGAGCCAAAATCCCAAAGAGGATTCCTGGAATGCCGCTTAATGTATAACCAATAAACATTACAAGCAATGTAGATAATGGATCAATCCCGACCGATTTGGAGATAACTTTTGGTTCAATAAGAATTCGAATCGTCACGACAATGGTAAAAATCAGCATCAATGAGAATCCCGTGCGGCTGTCTCCTGTGATAAAAGCAAAGAATGTCCATGGAATGAAAATAGAGGATATGCCGATATATGGAATGAGTTCTCCGAGCCCAACAAGAACACCAAAAGCAATTGGATAGGGAATCCCAATGATTGCAAAGCTGATGCTGGAAATGACAGTTGAAATAGCCAGTAAGATTAATTGCGCACTGAAAAATCCGATCAGTGCCTTTTTCAAATCAACCACTGCTTTACGAACTGGTGTGAACACTTTCAGTGGCATTTTTTTTTGAGAAAGGGCGAGCAAGTTCTCCCATTGTTTTGAGATAAAATATGTTGATAAAATTGTGAAAATAATGCCAATCGCAGTATCAGGAATCCATTCCATCAGTTTGGGAATATCGGTCACTAGCTTTTTAAGAAATGTGATAAGCCAGCTAGATACCTCTGTGTTAAGGTTCTTGAATGCGGTTGTAAAAGTTTCTTGATTTGTTTGATCAAATGAATCAAAGAAAGAGCTCACTTGATCGGCCAGAGGCAAGATGGTTTCATTAAAAAATTTAATTGATGCGTTAGCCCATTCTTGGAGGTATTTTGGGAGGGCTGTCGACAAGAAATCAATGCCGGAAATGGCTTGAACAATAACAATAGAGATCAAACCAAATAGTGTGCCAAGGACAAGTACCATTGCCAGCAGAACGGCTAGTGTTTTTGGCATTTTGAATCGAACTTGAAAATAATTAACGAGTGGTTTAATAAACAGGGCAAGAATGTAGCCTAAAATAAATGGGTATATGTATTTTAACGAGTAAACAAAAACCGATAATGTTACAATAGTAATCACTAGGACGATACTAAAACGAATGAGTCGTCGTACAGAAATTGAATTCAAACATCCACCTCCTTTTTTGAACGGATTGCTTGGTCTGTCGCTGTTACAAAGTGATGGGAGGGATGAATTAGAACGGCTAGAGAGGCGTCATTTTATGTTCAGTAATCCTTATTTCTTTCTCCTTTTTATCGCAGTTATTGGTCTTATTTCAAAGAATAATCCGCTAATTATAGCTGCGGTTGTCTTGATGGTTTTCCGGCTTATTCATGTCGATCAAAGAATATTCGATGTGATTCAGGCAAAGGGAATCAACGTTGGAATTACGATTATTACGATTGCGGTGCTTGCACCAATTGCCACTGGAAAGGTGGATTTTTCTCATTTTGGTGAGTCACTTAAATCTCCATATACTTGGATTGCTGTACTGTCAGGTGTGATTGTATCTGTACTCGCGAGAGGTGGTATTCAGCTTCTTTCTACTGATCCAGAGGTGACTGTTGCTCTTGTTTTTGGCTCTATCTTAGCAGTTACCTTATTTAAAGGTGTGCCAGTGGGTCCCTTGATTGGTGCTGGTATCGCATATATGTTTATGAGGATTGTTGATTTTTTCAAGTAAATGTAGTATGAACCATGTTTTTTGAGTAAGATTGTCAAACTATTGGTAAATGTGTCTAAAATAAGTCTAATTGTTTAACAAAATGTGGACATAGGCTTATAATGGAATCGTACAAGCGCTAGTAAAAAACGATGGCACAATTAAATTTACTAAAAGGGAGACATTTTTATGACAATTGCAAAAGGTTTAGAGGGGATTGTCGCCGCAGAATCATCTATTAGTTCAATTATTGACGATCAATTGACTTATGCAGGGTATAGCATTGAAGATTTAGCTGATCAAGCTAGTTTTGAGGAAGTTATTTTTCTTCTTTGGAACCTTCATTTACCCAATAAAACTGAGTTAATGTATTTGAAAAATGAGTTAGCTGCCAATGCAGAGATTCCGCAAGAAATGATTGGTCATTTTAAGTCTTATCCAATTAATGAAGTTCATCCGATGGCAGCACTTAGAACGGCTGTTTCCATGCTTAGTTTGTACGATGTAGAAGCGGATGATACTGAAGTAAACTATCAAAAAGCCATTCGTGTACTAGCAAAAGTTCCAACACTGATTGCTGCATTTGCAAGGGTTAGAAAAGGACTTGAGCCTGTTTCGCCTAATCGTGATTTTGGTTTTGCTGAGAATTTTCTTTATATGATGACTGGTGAAAAGCCAAGCCCACTTGCTGTCAGAACATTGGATTTAGCATTAGTCCTTCATGCTGACCATGAACTGAATGCATCTACTTTTACGGCACGTGTCTGCGTTGCTACTTTAACAGATATCTATTCTGGTGTAACTGCTGCAATTGGAGCGCTAAAAGGACCACTTCATGGAGGGGCTAACGAAGCTGTCATGAATATGTTAAAAGAAATTGGCTCGATCGATCAAGTAGAAAGCTATGTTGCTGATAAAATTGAAAAGAAACAAAAATTGATGGGATTTGGCCATCGTGTTTATAAAAATGGCGATCCCCGTGCCAAGTATTTGAAGGCTGTTTCAAGAGACTTAGCCGGGCAAACTGGCGATACTAAATGGTTTGAAATGTCTGATAAGATTGAAGAAGTATTTGTAGCTGAGAAGGGAATTAAACCAAATGTTGATTTCTATTCAGCGACTGTTTACCATTCACTTGGCATTGATCATGACTTATTCACTCCAATATTTGTAATTAGCCGTACGTCTGGATGGTTGGCACATATTCTTGAGCAATATGCAGATAACCGATTATTCCGGCCGCGCGCTGAATATGTAGGCCCGGGATTGCAGAAATATATTCCGATAGAGGAGCGATAGAAATTGGCTGAGAAAATTACGTATCAAGATGGAAAGATCCATGTTCCAAACGAAGTGATCATTCCTTTTATTATTGGCGACGGTATTGGACCTGATATATGGGCAGCGGCTTCACGCGTGTTAGAAGCTGCTGTAGAAAAGGCTTATCAGGGAGAACGAAAGATTGTTTGGAAAGAAGTTCTAGCAGGTGAAAAAGCTTTTAATGAAACAGGTAATTGGCTTCCAGAAGAGACATTGACTGAGATTCGCGATCATTTAGTGGCAATTAAGGGACCGCTTAGTACGCCGATTGGTGGTGGCATGCGTTCATTAAATGTAGCACTTCGCCAGGAATTAGATTTGTTTGTCTGCCTGAGACCCGTCCGGTATTTTAACGGGGTCCCTTCTCCTGTAAAGAGGCCTGAAGATACAGATATGGTGATTTTCCGCGAGAATACGGAGGACATCTACGCTGGGATTGAATATCAAACTGGAACAGATGAAGCGAAAAAAATGATCAACTTTTTGATCAATGAAATGAACGTCAACAAAATCCGCTTTCCAGAAACGTCAAGTATTGGCATCAAGCCTGTTTCTGAGGAAGGGTCGAAGCGCTTAATTAGAGCGGCGCTGAATTATGCAGTAAAAGAAAATCGACAGTCCTTGACGTTAGTGCATAAAGGGAATATTATGAAGTTCACCGAAGGCTCGTTTAAGAACTGGGGTTACGATATTGCTGAAACTGAATTTGCTGATCAAGTATTCACTTGGAGACAATATGATGTGGTGAAAGCGTCAAAAGGTGAGCCGGCAGCAAACACTGCTTTGAAGCAGGCTGAATCAGATGGAAAGATCATCGTGAAAGATGTTATTGCCGATATTTTCTTGCAACAAATTCTCACCCGGCCGAAAGAATTTGATGTTGTTGCGACAATGAATTTAAATGGTGATTATATTTCAGATGCACTTGCAGCGCAAGTTGGCGGCATTGGGATTGCACCGGGCGCAAACATTAACTACTTAACAGGGCATGCTATTTTCGAAGCAACTCATGGCACGGCACCTAAATATGCAGGGAAAGATGTGGTTAATCCATCATCTGTGATTCTTTCTGGGGTGATGATGCTAGAACACCTCGGTTGGAACGAAGCAGGAAATCTGATCACAACGGCTATGGAAGAGGCGATTAGTTCAAAGGTAGTAACCTATGACTTTGCTCGATTAATGGATGGTGCGACTGAGGTTGCGTGTTCTAGATTCGGTGATGAATTGATTGCTAAACTGTAGTCTAACTTTACTAAACGACTATTTTTAAAATTTGTTAAGTATTTTATCGCAGGCATTGGGCATATGCTTGGTCAGTGTTATATGCCTGCGATTGAGTTGGAGGAGAGACGGATGAAACGACATAAAATATCTATTATTGGAAGCGGATTTACCGGTTCAACAGCTGCATTTATTGCTGCGAAGAAAGAATTGGGCGATATTGTATTACTCGATATTCCAAACAATGAGAGCCCAACTAAAGGAAAAGCACTTGATATGTTAGAAGCGGGACCTGTGCTGGGGTTTGATGCGAAAATTTTGGGAACAAGTGACTATCAAGATACAGAAGATTCAGATCTCGTCATTATCACTGCTGGGATTCCGCGTAAGCCAGGGATGAGCCGGGATGACCTTGTTCAAACAAACCACCGCATCATTCAATCAGTCACAAAAGAAGTTGTGAAGTTCTCACCAGACTGTACAATTATTGTTTTATCGAATCCAGTTGATGCGATGACGTATACAGTTTATAAGGAATCTGGATTTCCGAAAAACCGCGTGATTGGTCAATCTGGTGTACTTGATACAGCACGTTTTAGAACATTTATTGCGGAAGAAATTAATGTGTCAGTCAAAGATGTACAGGGGATTGTTTTGGGCGGTCACGGTGATGATATGGTTCCTTTGGTACGCTACTCATTTGCGGGCGGCATTCCACTTGATCACTTTATCTCAGAAGCACGTCTAGAAGAAATTATTGATCGGACGCGTAAGGGCGGGGCGGAAATTGTCAATCTACTTGGTAATGGTAGTGCCTACTATGCGCCTGCAGCGGCACTAATTGAAATGGCAGAAGCGATTTTGAAAGATCAAAAACGCGTGATTCCAACGATTGCTTACCTTGAAGGTGAGTATGGCATTGATGGTATATTCCTAGGGGTTCCAACCATTATTGGTGCAGGTGGCGTTGAGAGGATTATCGAGCTCGATTTGCTTCCAGAAGAACGTACAGCATTGAAGAAATCAGTGGCATCTGTGCAGGAAGTGCTTTCAGTGTTGGGATAATGACTGGTTTTTCATAAAAATGACATGGTCTTTTAATAAGTGACCAGGAATTAAATGGTATAATCGGTGGAAATGTAGATGTACCTACTAAAAAAAGCAGCTAGATTGCACAATGATCACCTTTAAACAGCCCGGTTGGGCTGTTTTTAGCGTGGTTAGCAAACATAAATGCATTAGCGCTTCATTTTTACTCGCAAATAAAAAATCAACCATAAGGCAATATTTTTGCCACGCTCACCATGGGTAAACTGATATAATAGATAAGGAATGTATGCGCCTTATAAAGAGACAAGTGTTTCATTCTCCTTTATAATAGGCATGACAATTAATTAACTGGATGTAATTATTCGCATTTTATCTAAAGAGGTTTATATGAAAAAAAGAATTCTTGTTGTTGATGATGAATTTTCAATTGTAACATTGCTACAGTACAACTTGGAACAGAGTGGGTACGAGGTGATTGTCGCCAATGATGGAGAAGCTGGAATGAAGGCAGTGGCTCTACATCAACCAGATTTGATCATCTTGGACATTATGTTACCCGTTATGGATGGCATTGAAGTCTGTAAAAGATTACGCCAGAATAAGGTGATTACACCCATTTTGATGCTCTCTGCTAAGGCAGAAGAGTTTGATAAAATTATTGGCTTAGAGCTTGGTGCAGATGATTATATTACTAAGCCATTTAGTCCAAGGGAACTGATGGCTAGGGTAAAGGCATTATTACGACGCGTCGAATTTTTACAATCGAATCAGGTTGCCGAGGTAGATGAAAATGTGATTGTTGTTGCTGAGCTTGAAGTTCGGTTAGACGAATATTTGGCTTTTTTCCGTAAGCAGCCGCTAGAATTGACCAGAAAAGAATTTGAGCTACTACGCTATCTGGTTGAACGGCGAGGCAAAGTATTAAGCCGTGATGTGCTGTTAAAGAATGTATGGGATTATTCTTTTGTTGGGGATACGCGGATTGTTGATGTCCATATCAGTAATTTGCGGGATAAGATTGAAGATGATACAAAGAATCCTAAATATATTAAGACCATTCGAGGGATTGGTTATAAACTAGAGGGACTGGTGTAATGAGTAGGTTACAGAAAAAGTTGTTTCTAGAAATTATTCTGGTGATCGTGACGGTTTTTACAGTGTTTGGCTTCTTAACTGGGGCAATTATTTATGACCGGATACCACGCGATTTGTTATTGTCAATTTGGCTTGTATCGGCATTATGTGCTTTAGCACTTATCATATCTAGTCTTTACTTCATTCATCAGATGACTGCACGACTCGTGGCGCCGATTTCAGATGCTATTGATGTGGCAGAAGAACTAATGAACGGGAATTATAGAGCACGTACATATGATAAGAACTTTGATGACGACAGTCAACTTGGACGTTCAATCAATCAATTGGCAAAACGATTACTTGAGTTAAAAGTGTCAAATGATATTCAGCGTGACCGTATGGAAACCTTGATTGAAAATGTCAGTAATGGTCTGTTACTTGTAGATGAAAAGGGCTTTGTTTCTCTCGTCAACGCAAGTTACCGGAAAACGTTTTCATTGGATGCAGAATCATTGCACCTACCCTTTTATAAAGCGATCAAGCAACATGAAGTGACACAATTAATTGAGAATGTCTATCGTGGCGAGCGGCGGATTGTTTCAGAAATGGAGCGAGATGCTCGGACTTACCACATTGTTGGAGATCCAATTTTCAATGATGAAGGTGAGTGGAAAGGTGTACTTGTTGCTGTACAAGACATCAGTGAGTTAAAGAATTTTGAGAAGATGCGGAAAGAGTTTGTTGCTAATGTATCACATGAATTGAAAACCCCAGCGACATCGCTGAAAGGCTTTGCTGAAACGCTGTTGGATGGTGCTAAGAATGACCCTGTGACATTAACAAACTTTTTAAATATTATTTTGACTGAGAGTGATCGTTTACAAATTCTGATTGATGATTTGCTCGAGCTATCGAAGATTGAAAACAGTGGTGTGGAGCTACATATCGATGAGGTTGAAATGGTTTCACTCATTGAGCAGTGTTGTTCTATTATCAAGCTGAAAGCAGATGAAAAGCAGATTGACCTTCATTTTGAGCATGAGTCGGACACCGTACATTTATCTGCTGACAGCATTCGCCTTAATCAAGTTGTGATTAACTTGATTTCAAACGCAATCTCTTACACACCGGAAAAAGGTTGTGTGACGATTCGATTGTTTAATCGAGAAAGTCAAATGCAGTTAGAGGTATCAGACACGGGAATTGGCATCGATCAAGCACATTTCCCTCGGATTTTCGAACGGTTTTACCGTGTTGATAAGGCGAGAAGCCGTAGTGAAGGCGGTACTGGTCTGGGGCTTGCGATTGTCAAACATATTGTCGAAGCACACCATGGTACTGTTCATGTTAAGAGTAAGCTAGGACAAGGTTCTACTTTTTCTGTGCATCTTCCTAAAGTGCAATGTCGTGATTGCTACTCTAAAGATAAAGTCATTGGCAAGAGGTAATCAGTTGTGCCAATTTCAAATCAGATTGGGTGTTTTCGCCATCGTGTATAGTAAAACGCCATTTAAAAAAACAAAGTGTAACGAATGAGGAATATCGATTTGTAAGATAGAGAATAATTGTTCTGGAGGATAAAATGACAAAAAAACTAGTATTAATTGATGGGTTTAGTATTGCTTTCCGCGCCTTTTACGCGGTGCCGTTACTAAGCAATACAAAGGGACTGCACACGAATGCGATTTATGGTTTTGTAAATATCTTAAATAAAATCTTGCAGGAAGAGAATCCGACGCATGTCATGGTTGCTTTTGATGCGGGTCGGACAACTTTTCGTCATGAATTTTTTACGGAATACAAAGGCGGGCGGGCGGAAACGCCAAGTGAGTTGTCAGAACAGTTTCCGTTTATTCGTGAGTTGTTGGAAGTGAGTGGTGTATCACATTATGAGCTTCCGCAATATGAGGCGGATGATATTATTGGTACTTTAGCAACACGTGCTGAGAAAGATGGATTTGAAGTGACTGTCGTATCAGGGGATCGTGATTTAACGCAATTGGCTTCAGATAAAACGACTGTGCGAATTACAAAAAAAGGGTTTACAGAGACGGATGATTATACGCCAGCTTTTGTGATGGAGAAGTACGGAATTACGCCAGCGCAAATTGTTGATCTTAAAGGGCTAATGGGTGATTCATCAGATAATATCCCGGGCGTTCCAGGCGTCGGTGAAAAAACAGGCTTGAAACTGCTACTTGCACATGGATCAATTGAGGCTGTACTGGATGCGACAGATCAGATTAGTGGAAAAAAACTTGTAGAAAATTTAACGAATTTCCGTGAGCAGGCAATGCTAAGTAAACGACTCGCAACAATTGTCACAGATGCGCCAGTGACGGTCGAACTGGATACATTGGCTTATGTTGGTGCACAACTGGATCAGTTGCGGAATTTTTACCGTGATTTAGGTATGACTTCGCTTTTGAAAAAACTTGATGTAGAGGGATTCGAAAGTGAAGACGCATCTGTAGAGCTTGCAAAAGCCAATTATACAATTGCGACTGATGTCTCAGCCGATATGATTTCATCTGCTGAAACTTCACTTTTCATTGAAGTACTGGATGATAATTACTATACGGGTGCGATGATTGGGTTTGCAATTGCGAATGCGGAGCAGACTTATTATCTTCCGCTTGAAGTTGTAGAAAAATCAGCTTTATTTAAGGAATGGGCAGAGAATAGAGATGCTGCAAAGGTTGTTTTTGATGCGAAAAAGTGCATTGTGGTGATGAAGCGCTTGGGAATTCAGCTGCAAGGTGTTTGCTTTGACGCATTGTTAGCATCTTATATTTTCAACCCTGGTGAAAAGATGGAGGATTTTGCTTCTCTTGCACGGCCGTTTTATCGTGATGCAATTCAGTCAGATGAACAATTTTACGGAAAAGGAGCTAAGTTGAAGATTCCGACGCAGGAAGTGCTTAGTGAACATATTGCTCGAAAAGCTATTGCATTACAAGAGATTCATCGACCAATCGTCACGGCTTTGCAGGAGAATCATCAGTACGAATTGCTGATGGATTTGGAATTACCGCTAGCGCTAATTCTTGCCGAAATGGAATGGACAGGCATTACAGTTGATGCTTCTAGACTTGAAGAAATGGGGATAGGGCTGGAGTGGCGCTTAAAAGAAATTGAAGCAAGTATCTATGACCACGCGGGTGAAGTATTTAATATTTCTTCACCGAAACAGTTAGGCGTCATCTTGTTTGAGAAGCTGGGGTTACCATCTTCAAAGAAAACCAAAACAGGGTATTCAACTTCTGCTGATGTGCTGGACGAGTTAGCATCGAAACATCCAATTGTAGCAGAAATCCTGCTATATCGTCAGCTTAGTAAGTTGCAATCAACCTATGTAGAAGGCTTATTAAAGGTGATTCATGAGGATGGAAAGGTACACACTCGTTTTAATCAAGCTTTAACGCAGACGGGACGGCTCAGTTCAATCGATCCTAACTTGCAAAATATTCCGATTCGCCTTGAAGAAGGGCGTAAGATTCGGGAGGCATTTGTGCCATCGGTGCCTGGCTGGTTGATTGTAGCGGCTGATTATTCTCAAATTGAGCTTCGTGTGTTAGCACATATTGCTGGCGATGCCGGATTGATTGCTGCTTTCCGCGAAGAAATGGATATTCACACGAAAACAGCGATGGATGTTTTTGGTGTTGAAGCCGTGGCCGTGACGTCAGATATGCGTCGACAAGCGAAGGCAGTTAACTTTGGTATTGTTTATGGAATCAGTGATTATGGATTGTCGCAGAACCTAGGGATTACCCGGCGTGAAGCAAAAGCATTTATAGAGAAATACTTTGACACGTTCCCTGGTGTGCAAGATTATATGAAAGATATTGTGATCGAAACAAAGAAAAATGGCTATGTGACAACTCTTTTACAGCGTAGACGTTATATTACGGATATTAATAGTCGTAATTTCAATTTGCGCGGGTTTGCTGAAAGAACAGCGATGAACACGCCAATTCAAGGAAGTGCAGCAGATATTATTAAATTGGCAATGATTCGCATGAATGCGCGTTTAGAACGTGAGAATTTGCAAGCGAAGATGCTGATACAAGTACATGATGAACTTGTATTTGAAGCACCAGAATCTGAGCTGGAGATTTTGAAACAAATCATTCCTGAAGAGATGAGCAATGCGATTGTATTGGTTGTTCCTTTGAAGGCGGATTTCGCTTTTGGCAAGTCATGGTATGAAGCGAAGTAAATTGAATTGATAGGTAAAATAATTTGTATTGTACAAATTGAAGGCCATGACAATCTGTTTTGTGATCTTGGGCAGATTTTAATCAAGATAAGGCAAAGTGTGACAATGATAAATAGGAAGAAACCGACAATGATTCTGGTATGCTCCCCATTCAGTAGACAGTTTAATGAAAAACTGATTACTGAATGGGGAGTATTTATTATTAAGGTTTTTTACCTATTTAACTTTTAACTTATTCTAAGACTATATTGAATTAATTATAATTTTAAGTTAATATAGTAAAGTATTTGAAAAATGGAATATGGAAGGATTGTAAAAGATTATGAGAATATTGAAGAAATTATTTTTAATTTTTATGATTACGCTTGTCACTTTTTCGATGGTAGCGTGTGGTGAAAGTGAGAAGAGCTCAGGAAAAAAAGAAACAGGCAAATCTAAGAGTGGCTCATCTAAGCTTTCAGATGATGTCTATGATTTTGAGGTCATGTTGGATGGGGATGTGTTTAAACTACCACTTGAGCTCTCCGAATTTGAAGAAGCAGGTTGGAAAACAGATGATGATTTAACAGTGACAAATGATCCAGGTTACGGAAATCATGCATTTTTTACAAAAGGTGATCAAGAAGTAGATGTTGAATTATATAATAAAAGTATGGATGTAAAACCACTCAAAGAATGTCAAATAATTGGGATTTCGACATTTAATTATGACAATGAAAATAAGATGGATATAGAACTTGCAAAAGGTATAAAAATTGGGTCAACTATGGACGAAGTTACAGAAGCGTATGGGGAGCCAACAGAAATAGATGAATACGACTCAGATATTAGCTATATATATTCTTCCGGAGAAAATCAAGATATTGAACTAATGTTTGAAGGTTCGGAGAAAGTGACAAATATAAGCGTTACAAAAATAGATAATGAAAAAGCTCCAGAAGCAGCAGTAGATAGCAAAGAAGTACCAAAAGTTGTTAGTAATTACAAAACGCCTGAAAGTTTAGGAGATGATTTGTACAGTTTTAATGTCAAATACAGTGGAAGTATGTACACAATTCCTGCTCCTGTGTCAGCGTTTGAAGCGAATGGTTGGAAAATTGAAGGTGACACTAGTGAAGTAGTACCAGCTCAAGGATACCCAGAATCTGATTTTGAAATGAGAAAAGATAACAAATTTGTTAGAATAAGTATCAAAAATTATTCGGATAAAGCGACAACTATTTCAAACTGTTTTATAACAAGCATCGAAACAGATAAGGATGCAGCAGCGATTCCAATTGAACTTCCAAAAGGCATTACAGAGAATTCAAAAGGATCTGATGTATTAGCAGCATACGGAGAACCAACCGATAAGTATGAGTCTTCATTTATGAAATCATATGGGTATGGTGATTATGATGCTGGGATAGAATTCACGATTGATTCAGAGGATGATACAATCAGTTCGATAGAAATAAATGTTGAGCCAGAGGAATTGAAATAGCAGTGATTTAAAAGAAGTTAAGCGACATCACAATTCAAGAAAATAGAAAAACGAAGCCTACAATGACTAAAGTGTCAGAGTGGGCTTCGTTTTTGGGAGCTCTAAAATCTATTTATCAGTTTCGATTGGATTGTCGTAGGATAATTGAACAGAATTAGGGCTATTAGACATCTCGTCAAGTATAGTATGAGATTCTGATATTAATAATCACGTACTAGATAGAAGATTTTATTTGAAACAGTTCAGGGATGGCATTAAACGCGCTATGTCATGATTTCAAATAAATCCGCGACCTTTTCTTGATCTTTTTGACATTGCCTGCGTTCTAAAAGGGCATCTACCCGGCCGAATATTGTACTTGTGTAGGAATCGTCTGTTAGCCAACTGATCAACTCATTTTTATATAAAATAACAGGCATTCGATCATGGATATCTGCCATTGATGAATTAGCTTCTTGGGTTAGAATCACAAAGCACGAGCGTGTTTCTTCACCAATTTTAAATTGGTTATGTATGCCTGCAAGATAAAGCGGTTTTTCAGGGTTGGCAGTGAAGTGGAACTTATCCTTTGTTTTCGACTCATCACGCTTCTGCCATTCATAAAAACCAGTGGTAATGACAACACAGCGTCTGTGTGTTAAAGCATCTGCAAACATCTGTTTTTCGCCAGCTGTTTCGGACCGAGCGTTAATGATTACTCCCTTACCATCCCATTTCGGAAATCCCCAATGCATGATTTGGAGAGTAGGTTTATCCCCGCCTAAAGTTAATATTGGCACAAGATCAGTAGGGTGAATTTCACCTGTCTGATAAAGATAATCTATGTCATTTCCGTACTGATCACATAGTGATGCATGAATCCTTTTCATTTCAATTAAATTCGTATGAACCGCATACTCAAATCGTCCGCACATGAAAAACACCTCATATCAACTTGTCTTATGTTAAAGAGTATATCATTCTAGCTGGAAACTATTCAATTACGTACCATCTGAATTGTAAAAGAAACCAAAAATCATTTTGGGAGCTTGACTTTTTGCCATATTTCATTAGAATTGAGATAGATAAAGTTAACATTGAAAAGGAATAGTAGTGATTTCTGCATTTAAAAGAGAGTTAGCGGTTGGTGTGAGCTAGCAATGTGGAAACATGAACTCACCTTGGAGTTGCAATTAGTGAACAAGCTTTGCTTTAGTAATGATTGCCGTGACACTAGCGTTAATAGTGCTGAAGTGGGTGTTTGTTTGAAAAGATGAATGCCAATCAGGGTGGTACCACGGGAAGCAGCGCATCTCGTCCCTATATTTATTAGGGATGAGGTGCTTTTTTATTAAGGTGCTAAAAGCAAGCGCCTAGAAACGAAGCCCCTTCCCTGAGGCGCGCGATTAATTCCTATCCTCAATCTTAAATAAAAATGAATAAAAAACAGGAGGAAATGTAAATGAGTTTTAACCATCAAGAAATCGAAAAGAAATGGCAGTCTACTTGGGAAACTAACAAAACCTTTGCGACTAGTGAAGAATCTGGAAAGCCGAAATTTTATGCGCTTGACATGTTTCCCTATCCATCAGGAACAGGGCTACATGTGGGACATCCAGAAGGCTACACAGCAACTGATATTCTGTCACGAATGAAACGTATGCAAGGGCATAATGTTCTTCATCCAATTGGCTGGGATGCTTTTGGTCTACCTGCTGAACAATTCGCATTAAAAACAGGTAATCCACCTGCAACTTTTACACAACAAAATATCGATAATTTCCGTCGTCAAATTAAGTCAATTGGTTTGTCTTACGATTGGGATCGTGAAATCAATACAACGGACGAGCAATATTATAAATGGACACAATGGATATTCCTCAAACTGTATGAAAATGGGCTTGCCTATATGGATGAGATTCCTGTTAATTGGTGTCCGGCGCTTGGCACGGTACTGGCGAATGAGGAAGTCATAAATGGGGTCAGTGAACGTGGTGGCCACCCGGTGGTTCGTAAACCAATGCGCCAGTGGATGATGCGGATTACTGCCTATGCAGACCGCTTGCTAACGGATCTCGATGAGCTTGATTGGCCAGAAAGCTTGAAAGAGATGCAGCGAAACTGGATTGGTCGTTCTGAGGGCGCTCATGTTCAGTTTACGGTCGATGGCTGTGATGAGAAGTTTACCGTCTTTACAACAAGACCAGATACGCTATTTGGCGCGACATATTGTGTGCTTGCACCGGAGCATACCTTGGTGAAACATATTACCACCGCAGAACAAATGCTAGCGGTCGAAGCCTATATCCAGCAAGTCGCTAGTAAAAGTGACCTAGAGCGGACAGAGCTATCAAAGGAAAAAACGGGCGTCTTCACTGGTGCCTATGCAATTAACCCTGTCAATAACGAAAAATGTCCGATTTGGATTGCAGATTATGTACTAGTTAGCTACGGAACAGGTGCAATTATGTCGGTTCCTGCTCATGATGAACGTGATTATGAATTTGCTAAAAAATTCAATCTACCGATTGTCGAAGTTGTCAAAGGTGGTAATGTCCTTGAAGCAGCTTATCAAGGAGAAGGTCCGCATATCAATTCTGCTTTTCTCAACGGGATGGGTAAAGAAGCAGCGATTGTCAGTATGATCGAATGGCTTGAAGCGATTAAGGTTGGAGAAAAGAAAACGTCCTATAAACTTCGGGACTGGAATTTCTCAAGACAACGTTATTGGGGAGAACCAATTCCAATTATTCATTGGGAAGATGGCACAATGGGGACAGTTCCGTATCAGGAATTGCCATTGGTGCTGCCACAGTCAAGTGATATCAAGCCGTCAGGCACTGGGGAATCACCACTGGCGAATATGACTGATTGGGTGAATATAACGGATGAGAAAACGGGTATGAAGGGACGTCGTGAGACAAATACAATGCCGCAATGGGCAGGCAGCTGCTGGTATTTCCTGCGCTATATTGATCCTGATAACGAAGAAGCACTAGCTGATTATGAAAAGTTAAAAGAATGGTTGCCGGTTGATACTTATATTGGTGGCGCTGAGCACGCAGTCTTGCACCTGCTATACGCAAGATTTTGGCATAAATTTTTATTTGATATCGGTGTTGTACCAACAAAAGAACCTTTTCAAAAATTATTTAACCAAGGCATGATTCTTGGGGAAAATAATGAGAAAATGAGTAAATCGCTTGGCAATGTAGTCAATCCTGATGATGTTTTGATTTCACATGGTGCTGATACCTTGAGACTATACCTTATGTTTATGGGGCCCCTTGATGCTTCGATTGCCTGGTCACCAAATGGACTGGATGGCTCGCGTCGTTTCCTAGACCGTGTATGGCGCTTGCTAGTGGATGAAGAAACGAGTCAAATCAGTGGAAAAGTGTCAGCTAATGCAAAGCGAACTGCCAATCTTGAAAAAGTCTATCATGAGACAGTGAAAAAAGTGACTGAAGACTATGAGAATCTTCGTTTCAACACAGCGATCTCTCAAATGATGGTTTTCATCAATGAATGTTACAAAACAGATGCGTTACCGAAATCAATGGTTGAGGACTTTGTAAAACTACTAGCGCCAATCTGTCCACATGTATGCGAGGAGTTATGGCAACTACTTGGGATGACAGAAATGATCACTTTTGCAGCATGGCCAACTTATGATGAAAGCAAATTGGTTGCGGATGAGTGCGAAATTGTTGTACAAGTAAATGGTAAACTTCGTGTTAAATTGACAGTGAGTAAGGACGCTACAAAAGAAGCAGTTGAAGCTGAAGCACTTGCTCATGAACGCGTAACAGAACAAACAGCTGGTAAAACTATCCGAAAAGTAATCTATGTACCAGGTAAGATTGTGAACATTGTTGTAGGCTAGTCGACATTAATCTTGTTGGAAGGGGACTTCTATCCATGTTCCAAGATGTGAAAAGCATTAATAGTGAGGACTTCTATCAACTACTGCAAACTACGGGATCAGTCAATATCATTGATGTTCGTGAAGATGACGAAGTGCGGGCAGGTATCATTCCAGATGCAATCCATATCAGGTTACGTGACATTCCAGAACAGGCGAAGACACTCGATTTGACCAAGGTTTATTATATCATTTGTCACTCAGGTATCAGAAGTGTCGCTGCCTGTGATTTTCTGCAGGATCAGGGCTACAAAGTGGTGAATGTTGAAGGTGGCATGAATGCGTGGATTGGTGATATTTGCTGATCCCTAACCAGCGTTTAAAAAATATCAAAAGAGGCAACACTCATGAAAAAAGGAGTGTTGCCTCTTGTTACAGGTAAAATTATTTGACTATGACCATGAATATGATCTAGAAGTGGCAGTGAATCAATTTTTATCACAGTTTGAAGAAGATGAAATCGTCAAAATCAACTATGATGTCACCGCGCTTGAGTCATCTGATAGCGAACAAATTTACTGTTTTGGCGCAATGGTCATCTATCGGAATTGATATTCACCTGAGAAGTCAATATATGTTGCATTTTGTTATGACTCAGGAAATTATCTAAATAGACCACCTGAACCGAACTAACAAAGGGCGAGATGGTAGATCGGCATCACTGTCTGATAAGTTTCCAAAATCATATTTAGCAATGCTTTTGGATCTCTTAGTATCGGATCATCGACCTCGATATGTTGTCCAACAAGAAACTCAGCCTGGCCAACATCTCGAAACCTGGTGAGTTCAGCTTTGAGTTCACCTTTTTTAAAATAACCAAATGGCTTTGAAACTTTTTTCTTATGATCAAAAGAGATTTGATATGTTTTCGGAATTATTTTTTCAACCTCTTTGACATGTTGTAAAAGTGTTGTAGCAATCGTCTTTTTATTTGGAATCTCATAGATAAACACAAGCCAAATAAACAGATGATCATCATAGAGCCCAACTTGGAAATGTGGATGCTGCTTATAGCCACGCTTATTGTGACAAAAAGCCATCCAAGTATCTTTCGGTGGGTTTACACTTCTGCGCAGATGTTTGGCATAATGAAAATGCATCTCTTGCTCCGCTAGTATTGTCACTTCATCTAGCAAATCATCCCCAATCGCCATGAATTTTGGCTGAACTCGCGTGCGAATTGCTTCCATTCTAGGCGCTAAACCTTCTATCGTAAAGGCATCGAAATCTTCCTTTGTAAAACCTGTAAATTGCATCGTAGCACGCCTCCTCAATAGTAGATAATAATAATTCTATTTTACATGAAAAAAGCTTAAATTTCTGCTCCGAAATGAATTAATTTGTTTTAGCTCAAATGAGTTTCGGTTCGAACGAAATTATGTCATACTAAAATAGACAATAACGATAAGCAATTGGTTAGAAAAAACGGTACATTGTAGTCCACACCCTGCATTGGGCGGTCACTCATTGTTCTCAAGCGTTAGTTTAAGAAGGATGTAAGAAGCCATGTACATGCGAGTGTGTCCGCTAGAAAAGAGGCATTATTAAAAAAGCCTTTAGGAGGAGATTTAATTGATGGAATTCGATAAGCAATATGTTTACCGGGTGTTAAAAGAACTGCTCGCGACCGACAGTCCAACTGGTTATACAGGAGAAGTGATGAAGAAAATTGCGTCTTATGCCAAAGAACTGGGGTATGAGATGACTTACACACAAAAGGGAAATGGCATTATTACTGTGCCAGGAAAGTCTGATAAAACTGTAGGACTAGCGGCACATGTAGACACGCTTGGTCTGATGGTTCGTTCAATTAAATCAGATGGTACATTGGCATTTACGATGCTAGGTGGTCCAGTATTACCAAGTCTTGATGGGGAATATTGCCGAGTCATTACAAGAAAAGGTGCTGTGTTTACTGGCACCATTTTATCAAACCATCCGGCCGCGCATGTGCACAAAGAATCCAAATCAGCGCTGCGGAACGAAGAGACAATGCACGTTCGATTAGATAATCTTGTGAAAAACAAAGAGGATGTACAGAAACTCGGAATTGGCAACGGCGATTTTATCTGCTTTGATACAAAAACAGAAATTACAGAAACAGATTTTATCAAGTCTAGATTTTTAGATGATAAATTATCTGTAGCGCTCATTTTTGGTGTATTAAAATACTTTAAAGATCATGGCATCCAGCCACAACAAAATATTAAAGTTATTATTTCAACTTACGAAGAAGTGGGGCATGGCTCATCCTTTATTCCTAAAGAGATTTCTGAGCTAATAGCTGTCGATATGGGCTGTATCGGTGAAGATCTAAGCTGCACAGAACAGGACGTTTCGATTTGTGCCAAAGATTCATCAGGTCCTTATGATTTAGAAATCATCAACAAATTGATCGATTTAGCACAGGAGCATAAGCTTCAATATGCCGTTGATATTTATCCAATGTACGGCTCTGATGTTAGTGCTGCTCTCCGGGGTGGCAATGATATCCGGGGTGCATTAATCGGTCCTGGTGTCGGGGCAAGTCATGGGATGGAGCGT
>JAVBKE010000149.1:0-2974 GCA_031554185.1 Caryophanales bacterium | reverse complement strand
CTGGTGGCAGAGCTGCTGGAGTAGGTGGAACAGGTGCGGTTTTTTTGTTTTGGGAAATAGCTTTTTCTACACAGTGATTCCAGCGAGTTTGTGATCTCTGATAGTTGGTAGCAAGCAGGTCAGTCACTCCAAATTCAACACCAGCCCAATAAGCAAGTGGGTTGGTCCAGATGAAAACTTTATCTTTTTCATCCTTGTTGCGTTTAACGTAGTTAATTTTGCTGCGTATGGCTGAATGGCCTTTTACTGCCTCTTGAAACAAGGTTTCGTAATCAATGTTTTGTGCTGCTTTGACAAAATCATCACAGCTAGGTGGGTAGGTGTAATTTGCCTCTAATCCTTTTGCAATCTCTGCTGCTGATAGGTGTCCAAGCTGTGTAGCCCAAACTGATTTTGCGTTTTCAATACCAAGGTCTTTGAAGATTGGCTGACGTGGTTTTCCTTCTTTATCAAGAAGAGGATTACCGTCTTTATCTAGAAATTTTTCTTCGATAATTTGTCCTGTAGCGTATTTGTTGGTGAAGCTATTGCCAAACCTACCTTGCAACTGACGAAAGATTTTTTCAATCCAAGGTGTGGGCAGCTTGCTAGATTGCTTCGTATTGGCCGTCGATGACATCTTGATCTCCTATCAGTGGGACGTTGTCGGGTTCTGCTGGATCTGGTTGGTAACTCAGGATGGAATTTGCAGCAGCAGCTTTTTTCATATCTTGGCTGTTTCCAGATTGCTGTTTTTTTACATCTTCAGCATTGTATTGGGCTGCCTGAAGGATCCACTTCCTAAAGGCTGCTTGCCAGTCTTTACGCTCTTCACTGTTTGCCTGATAGTGGGCAATAAATTTCTGACATTCAAAGTCAAGATTCACACGGTTTGTGAGTGCGAAGCGTTGGCAAGTCTCATCGGGTACAAAATTTTCCGATATTTTTTTTCTATTGGGGGCGAAATCTTGATAGTCATCCACACTGTTAGAAGTTTCTTCCCCCCCTTCCTGTTCTTGTTTGTGTTCTTGTTCTTGCTCCTGTTCTTGTTCTTGGCTTCCGAGGGGCTTGCTAAGGGGCTTCGAAGGGGCTATTTTTGGGAGGTGATAAGCTTCACAATACTTCTTGTAGAAAGCTTGTTTTATAATGCTTTCAGGAATCGCGGCAAACTCTTTGCATACAGATTTGACCTGATTGTCAGTTGGCTTTAGAGAAACGCCAATTTGGTAACTCGCCATTTCGTGAATAAACACGGTTTCCAAGGGGTGATCGTATGTACAGAAGCCTATCTGAACCAGCTTACTAAGCCCCTTTGAAGCCCCTTCTAAGGGTATTCCTATTTCATGTGAGATATATACTAAGGGGCATGTAAACACCCCGATCATGTTTGAATGTGGGCTAGTCATTAGATATAAAGCGACCATTTGCGCTTCTAAATCTCCACGAATAGCCCGACCAGTTTCACCAGTCCAAAACTGTGGGCTTACTTTGCTATAGTCACGCATGTTTAGTTTTCCAGTCCTATAATTAGTCCAGCTAGAACCTGTTGCACTTTTCGCATTTGGGTTAGAAGTGCTTTATTTTCTGTGGGGCTTATCTGTTCGCCCCAGTCGCTATCTGGATCCTTTGCGTCCAGTATTTTTTTACCCAACACACCACTTTCTTGAGTGAGCCGGACATATTCAGTCAAGAGTTCTTTTATCTCTGGTTCACCTTCAGGCAGAGGTACTGTAGTGCGATTGAGTAAAGCTGCTAGTGCATCAATAGGTGCTGGATCACGCGTCAGCTCAATAATTTCTGCAGCTTCTTCTAGTGTCAGATAGTTATTTTCGCAAGCTGGATTTAACTTGTTGGCTAAAATAATAGGTGATTTACCCATGGCACCCGATATGCCTTTTATGCCATCGTGAAAGCTTTTTGCTGATCGCTGTACCACGATGGTTATGTGTTGGTATTTTTTACTCATAAACCAAGCCTTTTATAAATGATGTTTCCAAAAGTGGTTTGCTAGATAATCAAACATCTTTTGACATATAGCGTTCTGGGTAAATAATTTGCATCTCAGTCAAACCATCATCAATAAAGATTGCAGCAAGACAAGCGGCCATTTCTGGTGATGCAGGTTGTTTCCCTGTTTCGATACGAGATAGATTTCCAGTGTCTAGACGCTTTCCATGTGCTTTTATGTGATGGCAGACATCACGAAGTTTCCATTTGCGATTTAACCTCGCTTGCTTTAAAGGTGTCATTTTTTGCTTTCAAAAATTGGCTGTTACTATATTCTGCGTTTAATGCAGATTTTATGCAAGTATTTTCTGCGAATTATGCTCTGCATTAAACACAGAAATTCAGATAGAATTTAATATATGGGAATTGGTAAAAATATTAGAAATCGCCGGAAGGCTCTTAAATTAACGTTAAATCAGGTAGCAGAAGCTATTGACTGGGATAATGGTAATTTGTCACGACTGGAACGCGAAGTGCAAGGAACAACAGAGGATCGGCTAGAAAAAATTGCTACCGCTCTTAATACAACTATTGCTGAATTGTATGCCTATAATGAATCAAATATTGAAGAGGGGCCAAACCTAAAGGGTAAGGTGCCATTGATATCATGGGTACAAGCGGGTGACTATGTTGAAGCGATTGATTTATTCCAACCAGGAGATGCAGAAGAATGGGTAGAAACAACTGTGAACATTCGTAAGCATACTTTTGCTGTTCGTGTTGTTGGTGATTCTATGGAAGGTGAGTTCCCTGCCGGAACTATTCTTGTGGTAGAGCCTGATATGAATGCAGAGCCTGGTCAATTTGTTGTTGTACGCAATGGTGATAATGAGGCTACATTTAAGCAGTTAGTAAAAGATGGTAGTGATTTTTATCTGAAACCTTTGAACGCAAGATATCCAATAAAACCCTTAGGGGATTCTCAAATATTAGGTGTAGTTCGTGAAGCGATTAGACGCTTAGCCTAGTTCAAATTTTATTTTTAATT
>JAVBKE010000097.1:0-15478 GCA_031554185.1 Caryophanales bacterium | reverse complement strand
GCAATGGTTGCTAAATTTTCTGGCAGCATCAGTGCGAAAAAATCTGCATAATTTAGTACGCCAGTATTCCCAGTGGCTCCAGTGGCTCCAGTGGCGCCAGTCGCCCCAGTTATCCCCGTCACCCCGTTAGAGCCAGTCGCGCCAATTGGTCCAGTAGGTCCTGTGGCGCCATCAGCCCCAGTCGCACCAGCAGGGCCAGTGGTTCCAGTATTCCCGTTTGTCCCGGTAGCACCAGTCGTGCCCGTCGGCC
Organism: Caryophanales bacterium; assembly: GCA_031554185.1. GTDB lineage: Bacteria > Bacillota > Bacilli > JARBTR01 > JARBTR01 > JAVBKE01. The sequence continues at coordinate 15,228 of JAVBKE010000097.1, read as the reverse complement.
CTGTAGCCCCAGTAACCCCATCTGCTCCAGTGGCTCCAGTAGCCCCTGTAAATCCAGTAGCCCCAGTTGTTCCAGTAGGTCCTGTAGCGCCAGTCGCGCCCGTATATCCTGTTGTTCCCGATGCGCCTGTTAATCCATTGGCCCCCGTAGCGCCAGTCGCGCCAGTCGCGCCCGTACTTCCATCAGCGCCAGTAGCACCATCAGCCCCTGTCGGTCCAGTAATTCCGTTTGCCCCAGTCGTACCCGTAGCTCCCGTTGGTCCCGCAATGCAATGAGGGCAACAATGCTTACGATTACAATGGCAGTCATCGTGACAATCATTTTTATGTTCCTTGTGGTCATGCCTATGTTCAAAATGTGGGGGCTTGTATATTGGTGGCCCATTTCTAAATCTTTTTGGTGAGAAAAAAATATCATGATCACGCATAAACCTTTCCTCCAGTTATCAAAGAAATACGAATAACATGTATATCTATTATATTCAACGCATAAAGAGTTGTTATTTTGTACTCAATTCATGCAGAAACATTACTAATTTAGAAAATGTAACAAGAATAGGAACGATTCATATAATGGTTGGCGATGAAAAGCTGTATAAAGCTGTATGTAGAGGGTGAATTATTAAAAATGGATACAAATCAACTATTTGATGCCACAGGCCCAACCGGTCCAACTGGTCCAACCGGTCCCACAGGGGCGACAGGAGCAAATGGCATAACCGGAGCAACAGGTGCTCGGGGAAATACTGGAGCGACTGGAACAAACGGTGCTACAGGGATAACAGGAGCGACCGGAGCAACTGGGGCAAATGGCATAACTGGTCCCACAGGGTCGACTGGAGCTACAGGCCCAACTGGAGCGACTGGTTTAACGGGTGTGACAGGTGCAACGGGACCGAGAGGAGCCACTGGTTCAACTGGGGCAAATGGACTAACAGGCCCAACCGGAGCAACAGGAGCGACCGGAGCAAATGGAACAACAGGCCCAACAGGTTCGCGAGGAAACACCGGGGCAAATGGAACAACCGGAGCGACTGGACCAGTTGGAGCGACCGGGGCGACTGGTACCACGGGTGCAAGTGGTACGACTGGAGCAACCGGAGCGACCGGAGCAAATGGTACAAGGGGTGCCACGGGTGTTACCGGAGAAACGGGTGCCACGGGGGTAACTGGGGAAACAGGTGAAGTAGGTCCAGCAGGTTTAACAGGAGCGACTGGCCCCACGGGAGTAACTGGTGCAACTGGTTTACAAGGTGAAGCGGGACCGATTGGCCCTACAGGGGGCACGGGTGCAATAGGTGCTACAGGAGCAACCGGAGCTGATGGATTAGCTGGTGCGACCGGTGCCACAGGAGCTACAGGTACAGATGGTGCCACAGGAGCAACCGGAGCAACCGGAGCAAATGGCTTAACCGGTGCGACGGGTGCGACCGGTGCAGATGGTGCAACAGGGCCAACAGGGAGCACTGGTGAAATTGGTAATGATGGTGCCACAGGAGCAACAGGAGCGACAGGGGTAGATGGCGCAATTGGTGCCACGGGCGCAACGGGAGCCGATGGTGCAACGGGAGTAGATGGAGCGACCGGAGTGACAGGTGCCACGGGTGCAACTGGGGCCGATGGTGCAACGGGTATAACAGGCCCAACCGGAGCAGAAGGGGCGACCGGAGTCACGGGAGCGACTGGAGCAACTGGAACGGATGGGATCACTGGAGCAGACGGGCCAACCGGAGCAATAGGACCGACCGGAGCAACAGGAGCGACAGGACTAACAGGAGGGGCCGGAGCAAACGGAGTAGACGGTACCACCGGAGCGACTGGAGCAACAGGAGCGACTGGAAATATTGGCGCAACAGGGGGCACAGGTGCAACAGGAGCAACAGGAGCCGACGGAATAACCGGAGCAGACGGAGCCACAGGTCCGACCGGAGCGACTGGAGCAACCGGAGCAAACGGAACAACAGGAGCAACGGGAGCTGATGGAGCAACAGGTGCGGCCGGAGCAACTGGTCCAACGGGTACCACGGGTGTTGCTGGAGTGACTGGTGCAACAGGAGCAACCGGAGCAGACGGCGTAACAGGAGCAACGGGTGTAACAGGAGTGACCGGAGTAACAGGAGCAACTGGCACGACAGGCCCAACCGGAGCAACAGGTAATACCGGAGCTGATGGTGTAACAGGCGTAACAGGTGCGACTGGAGCAACAGGAGCAAACGGTATAACAGGAGCAACAGGTGCCACAGGAGCAACGGGCGCAACGGGCGTAACAGGAGCAACAGGAGCAGTTGCGACCTCTCAAAATGCACTATTTCTATTAAGTGGAACCACTGTTGCTAATGGAGCAGATATTCCTTATACAACGACATTTATAAATGGTGCCAACATCACGCATCCAACTAGCACAACATTTGTATTGGCTGTGGGGCATATTTATCTTATTTCTTATACATTCAGAGGATCAAGCTCCATTGCTGGGAGTCTTACAGTTACGCCAGAAATCAATACGGTAGCTCAGGCTAGTTTTTCGGGTAAAGCCAATAGCGGCGCCCTTGATGCCAATTCAAGCGTATCTGGTACTTTTTTGGTAGATGCTACTGCTGGTAGCGTGACAGTTAGTTTTCTTTATAATGGATCGGCAGGAGCAACTGTAGCAGCTGCTTCCGTCTCAATTGTGCAAGTTCAATAAGGTACTCAGGGCTGGTTACTCACCAGCCTGAAATTAATTGGCAGAGGTGTTCTCATGACGGCACTTAGTGTTTGTATGATTGTGAAGAATGAGGAAGATGTCATTGCCAGATGCTTAGACTGCATCAAAGATATAGCAGATGAAATTATTATTGTGGATACAGGTTCATCTGATACAACCAAAGAAATTGTTAAGAAATACACAGATCATCTCTATGACTTTAAGTGGGTAGATGATTTTGCGGCTGCAAGAAATTTTTCGTTTTCCAAGGCTACGAAAGATTACATTATGTGGCTAGATGCAGATGATGTGATTGATGAAAAAAATCAGCAGGCGTTACTAGCTTTAAAAAAAAGCCTTAATCCGTCCATTGACGTTATCAAAATGAAATATGATGTGGCATTCGATGGCAATAATCATCCTACATTCTCATATTATCGGGAGAGAATTTTTAAAAGAAGTTTGCATTTTACTTGGGTGGGTGAAATTCATGAAGTTATCTCACCACGAGGCAATATTATGCACTGTGAGATAGCTATTGCTCATAAGAAATTGCGGCCAAACGAACCAGAGAGAAATCTGAAGATTTTTGAACAAATGATTTTGCAAGGGAAGCAACTTGATCCGAGACAACAGTATTACTACGCAAGAGAGCTGTACTATAATGGGAAGACTCAAAGGGCAGTTGATCAGTTTCTTCAATTTTTATTGGAAGGAAAGGGATGGGTCGAAAACAATATTAGTGCCTGCCAGACCTTAGCTTATTGTTATTATCAAATGAATGATGAAGATCGCGCAGTGGCTTCACTTTTCAATACGTTTAAGTATGACACACCTCGGGCTGAAATCTGCTGTGATATCGGTAAGCATTTTCTTGACAGAACGGCATACCAAATGGCTATTTTTTGGTATGGCCTTGCATCTGAGATCAAAATGGATGACCAAAATGACGGGTTTATTATGCCAGATTGTTATGGATTCACGCCGTATTTGCAGTTGTGTGTGTGTTACGATAGGCTGGGTAACCGAGTAATGGCCGAGTCATTCAACGAAAAAGCTGGAGAAATCAAACCAAATAATCCGATTTACTTGCAAAATAAAGATTACTTCAGAAATCAACATTAAGAATTTACTTGAATCAATTATAACAGTGAAGCGTCGCATACTTAGAACGTAAAAAGTCAAATTTCTAGACCTTTTTTAGCTTCTTTACAGCTGACTAAGGATAGGTGGAAATTGTCCACCTTGTTTGTTGAAGATATTTAAGCTTACGCTTGGAATCATTTTTTCGCCATGTATGAAGCCAAGTAGTTCAAGATGTTGGACTTTTAGTTGGAAGCCTACAAGAACTGACTACTCCGGCCAAAAATATAATAAAATTTTTGTACTGTGACCCCAAGAGGTAGACTAAAAATCTAAATTTCGGGGTCTTTTGTTCTGGTCAGACCTAATTCAATAGGAGATTATTTTGAATCATAAGGTTTGGCTATGGATGATTCACATGTGCGCAAAGGAATTGAAGCTACAGAATCTATTTAAATATACGAAAGCTTAGTTTACGCAGGGTGAATTCTCATCTATACTTAGTACTACGGTTGATAATAATAGTTTTTGTCAGAAGTAGCAGCTGAAAATACCTATTATATGAGTTTTCTTGATTCAAACTTAAAACGAATATGGATATTACTGTTCTTATATAGAAGAAATAGATCCGATGCCAAAATGTTAAAATTCATATAAAAGACAGCGTAACTTTATAATAAAGCATATCATAACGAGGGTGGAAGTCTGCAAAATGAGTAGAAAAACAATAATTACTATCATAGTAGCTGTAGTGCTAGTATTCGGGGGTACATCTATTTGGAGAGTAAGTGCAAACAAAGCACAGGAAACAGAGAGTAGCAAACAAGTCGAAACAATAGGTAAAAAGGTAGATGCCCTATACTTTGATGGCAAGAAAGAAATGCTGGCTATTGATGTCACGCAAGCAGCTATTGATGAAGTGGAGAGCCTGCTTGAAAAGGCGGAAGGGCTGGAAATGTCACAGGCTACTACAGACAAGTTAGCCACTGTAACCAAAGAATTTACAATTGCCGAGGATATGTTTGAGTTGCAAATGCAGTCAAATGCACTCTTAGATGGAACTGGTGCAATTGTTGAGAATGCTGATGTAGCAGCAGCTGAGAAAATGGCTACTGCTTTAGTGACAGACAAGCCTGAATTTGTAGCAGTGCAACACGTAAAGATAGATGAGGCGAGAGCACAGCAAGATGCCATTACCAATGCCACAAATGCTGTCAATGCCTTGTTTACCTCGCCAAACCGGGTAGAAGTGAAAGTAGATGTGACTAGGGGCGAGTATGATGCTGCAAAAGCGCTCGTAGATGGATTGAAGCAACAAACAATTAAACAAATGCTGACTGCTTCATTGAATCAAGTAGATTCAAAACTCGTAGAGGGAGGAACCACGAAATCAGCACAAGAAGATACACAAAATGAGGCACAGGCCAATCTATCTAGTAATGGGTCTGGGGAGAATAGTTCAAATGATGAAAGTTCAGACTCAGATAATTCAGGTGCTTCACAATCGCAAACAGACCAATCTGCTTCTGATTCAGATGAAACAGATGATGCAGAAGTTGTAAATGGCGGATTGTGGTCAGGTGGTACGCTCGTGACTAAGTAGTAGTCGCTCTTAATTGAATGAACGAAATTAATCATATGATAAAAGAAGATTGAGAATCTTCTCGGAGAATGGTAATGCGGCAATTTAGTTGAGCTCTTTGAAAGAGATGCTTTTTTGAATCCGAATCTCTAGAAATTTTATTGTTTTTTCTTCAATGCACGCGGTAGGGATTATCCAGCATACTGAGTATAAAGGCTCATTTACAATAGAGCAGTACTGTATTATAATGACGGCAATAACGGGATAAATAATTTGATTTTCATAGGAGGCCAATATGGAGCTGGCAGAAGTTTTAAAAGAATTAGAGGCAGCGGGGGCAGTGCGAACGAAAAAAACTTACATGAGCAATGGCGCTCGTGAGCCGCTGTATGGATGTGCGATTAAGAATCTAAACCCTATCGCAAAAAAAATTAAGCATGACAACGAGTTGGCATTTTCCTTGTTTGATACAGGTAACTACGATGCGATGTATTTAGCGAGCATGATTGTCGATGTCAAGAAAATGACGAAAGCTGATTTTGAGAACTGGATTAGTAAAGCCTATTTCTATATGTTATCAGACTTTGCCGTTTCAGTTTGTTTGGTTGAAGCAGAATTTTCGCTTGAATTAGCAGAAGAATGGATCGAGAGCGGTGAAGAATTAAAAATGAGTGCCGGATGGAGTACATTTACCTGGGCACTTGAATCAACTGAAGACAGCTTTTTTAATCCCGAACAAATCGAACGGTTGTTAAACAAAGTTGAGACGGACTTTCATACCGCACCAAAGCGTGCTCAAAATGCTATGAATGCCTATCTAATCTCTGTTGCCGTTTCATTCACACCCCTACACGAGAGGGCTTCCACTTTAGCGAAGAAGATTTATAATGAAGTAGTAGCGGAAGCCCCAGCCTGTAAGCCCCCTAGTGCCGTGCTTGCGATCGAAAAAGCAATTGAGAAAAACAAGCTTGGTTTTAAAAGGAAGTATTTACGTTGTTAATCTACCAATACTAATTGGCTATATAAAAGTATCCTCGTTCATCACATAACTTGGCGGCGGGGCTTTTAAGTTTGGGAAAATCATAAAATCACCGAATTATCATAATATATCTGAGAAACGTTCGGAGGTTGTGACATGATAAACTTTGTATCTTTTCAAGGCATGGTTCATACAATTAAGGATTTTCCAACTGGGCCCAGCAGTGATGAAACTGGTTGCACCAAAATGTTTTCAATAGTTGATGAACAAGGGCGTGTGGTAAACTTCATCGTATCACCAACTACCTATTTTGTGGAACAAGCTCAAGTCATGGCTGGTGATATTGTCATGGGATACTATGATGGAAGCGCACCTGCAGTTCTCATTTATCCGCCACAATATTCGGCACTGATCATGGTTCGGAATACAGCCTACCCAAATGTAAAAGTAGATTTTTTTAATCAACAGCTGACAAGTAGTGATGGTCGGTTAACATTAAAGTTGTCTGCAAATACACCAATATTATTAAGGAATGGACAACCTTTTTCAAACAACCCTATAAATCGAAATTTAATTGTACTCTACGGACCTACAACGCGAAGCATTCCTGCTCAAACGAGCCCTTTTAAGATAATTGTCTGGTGTTAGATGTATATATTGCCTTGATATTGATGAAGCGCAGTTAATAGGTTATCTGATAATTATTTCCCGAGATCCTCTTTTCAGAAGATGTTGTAACGCTTGCTCTTTGAAAATTTCCGAATATTTAAAAATAAATTGGTTCAGAGCAGTTTGTTGTCACAGCCTTAGATTTAACTGATCTGAAATCTGTGGCTAAGGTAACATTGGCAGAAACAGCAGTAAAAAAACCAATCAGAACTCGGAAATTCAAAGTCCCACTGGCTGTTCAGGAAATTCATCATTTTACAAAATAGCGATACTATTTGTATACTTTAACACTGGTTGCTTTAAAAATAGCATATAAGTCTTGACTCACTCGGGTGTTCATTTCTTCGGCAGATTTTTGTGTAATGATAACACGAAGTGGAATACCAGCATCTAGTTTAATTTTTGCATAATTCCCATCAATTTGAATGTCCGTCACCTTACCTCGTAGCATATTTCGAGCGCTACTCTGAATGATGTCCTTACTAAGGATGATATCATCTGGTCGAATGGCTATTTTGACAAAGCCTTGTAGATCAGTGACAATGCCAACTTTAATACCGTTAATCAGGATGAATTTTTCCTGGTGCGCCTCTAGAATCTCTGCTTCAAAGAGATTTCCTTCCCCAGTTGAGTTTAGAAAGTAAATATTGATTTGATCATCTGAAATCCGGATTGCGCGTCCAATCCGGTGTGCCTGAATATCACCACGTTTGACCATCTCATATACGGTGTATTTGGAAATCTTCAATTTTTCAGCAACTTCTTCTGGCGTATATAACTCATCTTTACCCATCATTCTCACCTCATCAATAATGCTTCACGCAAAGTAGTATACCATATTAGCCGGCAATTAAATTCATCTTGTATTCAGCGAATTACTTATATATAATGTGTTTGAGTTAGTTTTAATTAGTTTAAATTTGTTTTGGTATAGTGATTAGAACTAATAGGAAAACAGAGGAGTGGAAATGATGAAAAAGTGGCTAGTATTTTCGACTTGCCTTTTAGCTCTCACAACAGTGTTAAGTGGTTGCGGAACAGATGAGAAGTCGGGAAAAACAGAGGATCATGAGAAAAAAGAAGAAATCACTGTGTTTGCAGCAGCGAGTTTACAAGATGCTTTAACAGAAATTGAAACTGCGTTTATGAAAGATAGCGAGTATGTGAGCGATATTACTTTTGTATTTGAGTCATCTGGCACATTACAGAAGCAAATCGAAGAGGGAGCACCGTGTGATATATTCTTTTCAGCCGCTTTAAGCAATATGGATGCATTGGAAACTGCACATTTAATTGAACCAGATTCACGAAAAGACTTATTAGGAAACACACTATCATTGGTTGCTTCAGCAGAAAATGTCGATACCATTAAAACGTTAGATGATTTGAAAAAATCAGAAGTTGAGAAAATTGCAGTGGGCGAGTCAGAAGCGGTTCCTGCTGGGAAATACGCAAAGGAATCACTTACAAACCTTGGGCTTTATGATACACTACAAAGTAAGTTTGTCTACGGAAATAATGTAAAACAAGTTCTAACCTATGTAAAAAACGGTGATGCAGATTGCGGAATTGTCTACAAAACAGATGCGATCCTTGGCGATTCTGCTGAAATCGTACTCGATCTTCCAGAAGATTCTTATTCAAAAATTGTCTACCCAGCTGCCATTATGAAAGAGAGCGCAGATAAAAAAGGTACTGCCGAATTTTATGAATACCTAAGCAGTGACGAAGCAACAGAAATCTTCAAAAAATATGGTTTTATAACGAATCCTTAGGAGTCACAAATGGTTAACCCGGTTTTTAGTCCTATCCTGATCACACTAAAAATTGCATTTATTGCAACGATATTTTCTTTTTTGATCGGTGTGTCATTAGCCTATCTATTAAATAAAAAGAAGGTCCCAGGAAAAGATATTTGGGAGACACTGTTAACTCTGCCAATGATTCTACCGCCATCTACTTTGGGGTATCTTTTACTTATCGTATTTGGTCAGCGTGGATTCATTGGTAGTTTCTTAGATGAGCACTTTGGTATTCAAATTGTATTTACGCAAGCTGGTGCGATTATCGCTGCCTGTATTGTTTCGATGCCGCTGATGTATCAAAGTGTCAAATCTGCATTCCAACATATTGATCCTGTTTACGAGAAAGCAGCGCGAACGCTGGGCAGTAGCGAATGGAAAGTATTCCGAACAATCTTGCTGCCAATGGCTTGGCCTGGTATTGTCAGCGGGATAGTACTGTCATTTGCTAGAGCAGTAGGCGAGTTTGGTGCCACATTGATGATTGCGGGTAATATTCCTGGGCAGACACAAACGATTTCACTTGCGATTTATTATGCGGTAGAGAATGGGAATACGGAGCTCGCGAATACGCTTGTAGCCTTTATGACGATTTTTAGCTTTGTGCTTATTTTTAGCTTGAACGCTTGGTTGAAAAAGAAGGATTTTAATATTGACAAGAGGTAAATACGGCCCAAAAGATTTGAAAGGTGAACGAGCATGATACAATTTGATTTTTCTAAGAAGTTAGATCACTATGAATTAGATGTTTCATACGCCTTTGAAAATGGTATACTTGTTATAGAAGGCGAATCCGGTGCAGGAAAAACAACACTACTGGATTGTTTAGCAGGCTTAAAATCAATCGATAAGGGCGCCTTCAGTATCGATGATCGTGTCATATTTGACAGCAATCAGAAAATCAACAAACCTACAAAAGACCGCCAAATCGGCTATCTTTTTCAGCAATATGCGCTTTTTCCTCACATGACTGTCTACAAAAATATCCTATATGGATTAAAGAAATCTGAAGTAGCGGGCCGAGCTTATGCTGATGAAGTGATTTCTGCCTTTCATATTGAACACCTCAAAGAGAAATACCCTCGTGAAATATCTGGTGGAGAAAAACAACGTACTGCCTTTGCCAGAGCCATCGTGACCAAACCATCGCTACTGTTATTTGACGAACCATTTTCTGCACTTGATACGAAGACAAAGCAAATCATTTATCAAGAATTTACAGACTTTAAACGTAACTTTCAGATTCCGACAATATTGATTACACATGATCATAAAGAAAGGAAATTATTTGCTGATCATTATATTGAATTATATGAAGGCAAAATTGTTGCAAGAGGATGAGGTAGCTTAGGCAGTTAATGATTAAAGTGTAATTGGCTATCCTGATTGATGAATGGTTGTGTTTGGCGATAAAGTAATTGCGTAGTATAAATATTAAAGCTAGTGTGCTATTTTTGTTAGCCACTTGTTGCCAGGCTAGAAGCGAATTGAAAAGCCTTGGAAGAATCGTTATTGTAGGGTTTCAAGGCTTCTTCATATAATGGTTGCTTAGATTTTGTTTTTCATTGTGTGGAGACTGACTATTTTTAAAATTAGTTAGGTTTCTTTTTTTGGGGAAATAAATTAATCACAGCTGGTGGGAGTCCGTCCGTTTCCGTGTCACCAAATTCCTTTTCAAATACAAGATCTACGATGTCATCAATTTTGGATTTGTCCGCCATCTTTAAATAACGGCTAATTGTTTTATGTTCTCGAACAGGGATGGCAGCAATGACAGGGTCTTCCCATCCCATTAAATAAGCAGGTGTTGTCTGAAGTGCACTAGCTAGTGGTGGGATCACAGTGATAGACAAGTTTTCAATTTCTTCACTCTCATATCGATAAACTGTTGCCCTATTTCGGCCTAGTTTTAAAGCCAATTCATCGACAGTCATTTTGAGTGCTTTGCGGCGCGTTTTAATTCTCTCTCCAACAGACATTGTGTTCACCTCTCCGAGAATAAATATATCAAAACAATTGCATATATGCAATATTTGTAGTGGATTATTCAACCAAAGTCGCTTTATATGCGAAAAAATGATTTGACTATAAAGATTGTTGAATGATACTATAAAATTAATCGCGTTTGGCGCGACAAGAAAGGAGAGGTAAACATGGTGAATATCAACAAATTAAAAGGAAAAATTGTTGAAAATGGAATGAATGTTGAACTACTTGCAAAGAAAATGAATATTGATAAAACTACATTGTATCGCAAGTTGAACGATGAGGGAAAGAACTTAACAATTAGGGAAGTTAACTTAATGGTAAAAGAATTAAAGCTATCGGCAGAAGAGATTGGTGCTATTTTTTTTAATCAGGTCGTTGCGTAAATGCGACTATATGGTAGGTAATTATTTTTATAGAGGAAATAATAACTTAGGAGGATAAAATATTGAAAGGGAAAGAGGAAGTAAAAGAAATAAGAGAAGTAAAAGAAGTAAAAAAGGAAAAGGTACCTGAACCAGAAACGCCGCTATCAGATAAGCTACAATTATTTGTTAATGAAACATATTTGAATACTTATATAAAAAGAAAGTGACTATTTATCTAGCAATTTACTGAAATTATATGCATAACCTCATCTGCTATTGAAAAGTCTTAAAATCCCGTTTGGGTTATCGGAATTTCTAGATTTTTTAGTAAAGAAATTTAGTTTCAATATACAGATAGATGTTTTTCAGTATGATCTGAGTAGGTTCTTAGGATACTATGCTAGCAGATTTGTAGATGGAGAGTGATACAAACGAGGAAAATAGTGATTCTTAACTGAAGTACAGCACGCGGATCAAATGAAGGAAGATGATGAAATTTATTTTGGTTTTAAATTTTTTTATTATAGCAATTACTGTAGATAAAGCGATTCTTAAATACTTATTTCTTTCGGTATCAATCCCTTTTGGCTATATTAGCGTAATTCTCATCATGAATTAGTATTTGTTTTCTGAAAAGGGTGGCGATTATCAAGAAAGGATTCATCATAAACTAGTAGATCAGATCAAAGCTGAAAATGCTACATTGCTTGATATTGGTGCTGAAAGCGGTTCATTATCGGCTAAAGTGGCAAAGAGATATAGTCACTTTACCGTAAAAGCAATCGACTATTGGGGTGATGATTGGGAATATTCCAAGAGTCAATGTATATACAACGAACAAGTCGAGCAAGTAAGAGAGAAAATCGACTTTATGAAAGCCTCTACTTCTGATATGCCTTTTGAAGATGAAAATTTTGACTTGTTTATGGACGTTTTGTAGAAAATTTAAGAATAAGTTAAGAAAAGCTTGCTATAGTGGGTTTATCGAAAGAGAACATAAATGAAAAAACCCAATCACCATAGCTTTCCCCTCCCCCTTTAAGTCAGGTGAGGGTTTTTTCTCTAGGTAGAGTGAAACTGATGTGCTCGAGAAACTTAGATTTTTGAAAAATTAAATTCCAAAGTTTGCAAATAATAAATTTTATGATATTATAACATGTGAGCGAATCTGAATTTGATTTTCTGTTAAGATCTGCTAGTAGCTCAAATCATTGCCCGCATAAACACCTCTTATTTTCTCATCTTTCTTTATTAACTGCGATCTCCTCATGCAATTTTTTATTTGCCACCTCATGTTTTCCAAAATGGTCCCCCGAAAAAGTATGCAGCTAATCTATTTGAATTTTTCCTTCTTAACTACAGTTTAGTAATCGTTTCGAGCCTCAAAAACATTAGGACGGACCACCCAGATTTTAAAAAGCACTGACCAATCTGTGTAGCGTAATAAACTAATTGTACGCCCGTTTCTTTATCTGAAACGCTTACTTGCGATTTGCTAGTTCTGTTTGTCGATCACCAAACGAGGTGCAATGATGATCAGACACTTCAGTATTTTACAATCTTTATCAAAAGTAAGTATGTCCCCGGCGAATCCATATAACTGGATCATTGTAGAACTCCCTTGTTTTGTCCAACTGCTTTTCTTTCGCTTACCAAAATATTTTCCTCATCAGACTCATCTAACACCAATTTTTGCTACCAGTTCGTTTTGTTTAAGTCCCTTTTTCTGTATATCTTCGTAATCTGTTATCAAATGCCGTGCGTTGATACGCCTTGTTTGTAACAAGAATCGTTTATTTCCATCCGGTAATCAAAACCGGATGACAAGAAACTTAAAGTTGATTCTTGACGAATAAGTTTTTTGCTATATAGGTGTTTTTGAACAGGTGTCGCTTGTGAAAGAGATGCTCCCCTCTAATCTAGGTGAATAATTACTTAGAAATAATGGGGGAACTTAGAATAAATGGGTTGAAGTAGGTTAGGGCAGGGGGATTGTTGCTCTTTCCAATAGCTATTTTAAATAGCCAACTAGTTCTTTGACAAATGCTCAATGTTAATTGAGGAGATAGCTGGGAAATAGACATTTGTTTATGCCCCACAAAGATGAAACGCATTAGACAAAAGCTCAATACGTTCCAGTTAAATCTACAAAGATTTATTGTAACATATTCTGGGTTTTAACGTTGAACGAAGTTTTGCGAGTACTTTTCAACTCGAAGTGTTCCACCAAAAAGTGGGGCTGCTTGATTCTTAGAGAATCTACTGGTAGCAGAAGCTATCTGCATGATCGTAAGACGATCTACTAGGCTGCTTTTAAATACAGATTTAATCTTAACATTGGGGAAGACAGCTGATTAAGCGCAATGATTTGTATTGTGAAATATATGAGCGGAAATTCTTGAAATGTTTAGGCCTATTGTTAATAGGTACAATTGAAAACAGATGATGGAACCTACATTCCTTTTCGTGATGGTTTAGAAGCAATAGTAATAGATGAATGAAATGTATATATAATTTTATTTGTTTGGGAGGGTGAAAAAATGAAGAGGAAATCAATTGTTTTGGTTGTAATTGTTTTCGTATTAATACTCGGTGCTGCTTCAATATGGAAGGTGAGCGCGAACAAAAGCGAGATAGCCGAAACAAGTAAAAGAGTTAAAAATATAGGTAAAAAGGTCGATGCACTATATTCTGATGATAAAAAGGAAATGCTAGCAACGGATATTTCGCAACAAGCGTTTGAAGAGGTGAATGCACTTCTAAAGAAAGAAGAAGGGCAGGAAATGTCGGAAGAGGTAGCAAGTAAGCTAGGTGGGACAATTAATGAGCTTTCAACAGCCGAGCAAATGTTTAAATTACAAGAGCAAGCCAATGCTTTATTGGATGAAAATGGCGTGATTGTTGAAAATGCGGATGTAACAGTAGTTGAGGAATTAGCAACTGATCTTGAGAAGGACAAACCAGATTTTGTAGCAGTCCAGAAAGTAAAAATTGAGAATGCCAAAGCGCAACAAATAGCCATTACAGATGCAGCAAACAGTGTCAACGTATTGTTTACATCGCTGAATTGGACAGAAAGTGAGAGCAGATGTTAATAGAACTGAATATGACGGTGTGAAAGTACTTGTGGATGGTGTGAAACAACAGAGTACTAAGGGAACATTTGTGGCTTCATTGGATCAGGTGAATGCAGTAGTAACTGAGCAGGAAGCTGATGCTGAAGTACAACAGCAAGTGCATACAGACGCCTTGAATGATTTAAGTAGTTCGGATAGCTCAAGTGGGCCGGATTCAAATCGCTCGAATTCTAGTAGCTCAAGTATTTCGTAAAGTACAGGCTTGGGTTCAAACAGCGCAAATTCTGCTTCTTCTACTGATTCGAGCAGGGGAGATTGGCAACCATCAGAACCACAACTAGGCGATTCCTGGGATAGTACAGGTGAAACAGATACTGGTGATGTCAATGGTCATGGTACATGGAACGGAGAATGGTAAGGTTTTTATATTGTTTAAAGACACTTTAATATGGGTGTTTTTTTGTTTGAAAAAAAAGTCAAGGAAGAGATGAAAGATATGATAATTCGGTCACCGCCAAAAGTGTGGTTTAACTTAGAAAAGATAAAAAATCAAAGGAGTATAGAAAATGAACAGTAAAAACAAGAAAAAGTGGCTATCGTTAATAACAGCGCTAGTTTTTTTAATGCAAACTTCTCTACCATTTTTGCCAGAGGCAGAAGCTGTTAGCAGCAAAGCTGGACAAGTTGTTTTTAACGGGATGATCAGTTATGCCGGAAGCACTGTTGGAGATTTTACAGTTGATGGGGAGCAGGCTTTTTGTGGTGCGACACGTTTCTCAATAAGTCAGTAATGACGAAATGGGAGACCATACCTCACGGTATGGGATAACTGATTAACCTGAGAAATGGAATGAGAGTCGTCATGTTGAACTCGAAACATTTCCACTGATACTCCTACATGCGTTTAGAAATAATAGTCACTAGACGTATGAAGCTAGGTGAAGTCGGCAGAAAAAATCCTAAGTCTAACTGGATATGGAGATTGATATGCCGGGTG
>JAVBKE010000172.1:0-2579 GCA_031554185.1 Caryophanales bacterium | reverse complement strand
CATGACGCCTTATCAGGTTAACCAAAACGTAATTAAGGCCACTGGCAATCCGAATGTGAAATTCATGCACTGCCTGCCTGCTTTCCACAACGAAAACACCAAAGTCGGTAAAGAAATTGAGCAGGAGTACGGCCTGAAAGGGCTGGAAGTGACTGAAGAAGTCTTTGAATCAGCACATTCCATCGTCTTCGATGAAGCCGAAAACCGCATGCATACGATTAAAGCCGTCATGGTTGCCACGCTCGGAGAGTAATTCGCACTGGCGGCGGGAATAGTCTCGCCGCCACCCGCGCATTCATGCTGTATCCCACAGCAAGAGGAAAGGAAAATGGCCGATGCTACCCACGGTGATGTCGCCGCGACATCCACAACAAAAGAAACAAAATTAGGGCTTAGCGCGCTGGTCGCGCTGGTCATTGGTTCAATGATTGGCGGTGGGGTATTCAGCCTGCCGCAAAACTTTGGCTCCGTCGCCTCGCCGGGCGCGTTACTCATTGGTTGGGTAGTGACCGGGGTCGGGATGTTATGTCTCGCATTTATCTATCAAAACCTGAGCTCCCGCTGCCCGGAACTTGAAGGGGGCGTCTATAGCTACGCGCGTGCCGGATTCGGCGATTTCATTGGCTTCCAGTCAGCCTGGGGATACTGGTTCTCGGCCTGGTTGGGCAACGTTTCCTACGCGGTATTACTGTTCAGCGCGATGAGCTTTTTCATCCCGGTATTCGGCGATGGTAATAACCTGCCGTCAATCATCGGTGCTTCCGTCGTATTGTGGCTGGTACACGCGCTGGTTCTGCGTGGCGTGCGTGAAGCGGCATACATCAACACGATCCTCACCGTCGTCAAAGTGGTTATCCTGCTGGTATTTATCGTCGCCGTGTTGATAGCCTTTAAGATTGGCGTGTTCACCGCCGATTTTTGGGGCCGCATGATGGTTGTCAACGGCACCGCGCCTGAGCTCTTCGATCAGGTGAAAAATACCATGCTGGTGACCACATGGGTGTTTATCGGCATTGAAGGAGCGACCGTCGTTTCTGCGCGTGCTGCAAATCGTAGCGATATTGGTAAAGCTACAGTGATTGGTTTGCTGGGCGCACTGGCTATCTATGTGCTGGTCAGCGTACTGTCGATGGGGATTTTGGACCAGGCGTCACTTGCCGGGCTGAGAAACCCTTCTATGGCCGGGGTGCTGGAAAATGTGGTTGGCCCATGGGGGGCTAAATTTGTTGCCGGTGGCGTTATCCTTTCTGTTGCAGGCGCCCTGCTCGCCTGGACGCTTTTTGCCGCAGAACTGCCACGCGTTGCCGCCAAAGACGGTATCTTCCCGAAAATCTTCGCGAAAGAGAACGCCAGACATTCCCCTTCGTTCTCATTGTGGATAACCAACGGCCTGATCCAGTTATTCCTCATCCTTACACTGTTCTACCAGGCGGGTTATCAGGCGCTGTTCTCTATCGCAACCGCTGCCATTCTGCCGCCGTACCTGTTTAGCGCCGCCTATGGGCTGAAGTTGGCCTGGACGGGCGAACGCTATGCGAAAGGGGAATCACGCACCAGCGGATTGATTCTCGGCATCATCGCCACCGTCTACGGGTTCTGGCTTTGCTATGCCGCTGGTGACTCAATGCTACTGAGTTCGTTGTTATTCACCCCAGGGCTTGTGGTCTTCCTGTGGCAGAAGAAACAGCAAGGGCAACAAATGCTGAAAGGTTATGAATGGGCTATCGCTGCGGCAATTCTACTGTTGGCGGCCTGGACGTTAAAACTGGTTGTTTCAGGATCAATACAGATCACTTGATATGTTTAACGCCCCTGCGGGGGCGTTAAATTCTTTAAACTTAACAAGTTGCAACATTTATTATTGATAAACCTTGAAAAATCCGATCAAACGAACAGTTTATATTTATAAGCGGCGTAAATTAGTCGCCTGATAAATAAAGGAATGGTGAATACAATGAGCGTATCCCACGCCCCCTCGGAGAAGGATCATAACCAGCTAACACTCTGCCAAAGACTCATTGTCCATAAAAGCTATCAATCGCAAGAAGAGCTGCGCCGCGATATGCAGCTCCACGGATTTGAAAGCATTAGTCAGTCTACGGTATCCCGGCTGCTGAAATTGCTTGGCGTGATAAAAATACGCAACGCCAAAGGTCAGAAAATTTATGCATTAAATCCGCAATCTCAACCTGCGCCTGATGCAGCACGTTCAATCGCCGAGATGGTGATGAGCGTCGAACATAATGCGGAATTTGTCATGATTCACGCGGTTCACGGATACGGGCGCGCCGTGGCAAGAATTCTCGATTATCGTGCTCTGCCAGAGATTTTAGGTGTGGTCGCGGGCAGCAGCATAGTGTGGATTGCACCGCGCGAGGTGCAGAAAACCGCGCAGGTCCATCGGCGAGTCCTGCAAACCCTTGGCTTACGCTAAAGGTGGATAAATATTCACTGCAACCGATTGCTAACGGATATAATGTGTGAATTATTCGCTTGAAGTGTCCAGTCACATGCGTATAATGCGCCACAATTTGCCGGAGGAAGCATGGTCCAGTGTGTTCAAAAAATTGCCACACCAC
>JAVBKE010000191.1:0-4089 GCA_031554185.1 Caryophanales bacterium | reverse complement strand
CTAGTGAATTCCCGGCACTGCCTCACCACTAATCATGGCCAGCCCACCATCGGTGCGAACAAAACGCGGCGTTTTCAAATCCTCGACCAGAAGGTTAATCAACTCGAACAATAAACCGGTGATCTGTTCTTCCTGCTCAGGTGACTGCTGGCGTTGCAGCAGCAAGATGGTGAGTGCTGAACAGTACTCGCGCAGGGTTTCGGAATCAGTTGAAAGCGGGCCGCGATAGTTATCGGGTTCTGCCACATCCACCGTCAGGCGCTCGATTAAATGCGCGGGCAGCGGCGTTTTTAGCGCAACTTTCAATACTTCGAGCGCGGCAAGTAAGCGCCCACACAATGCCATGCGCTCGGTGTTGTCGTCGTTTTCAATAAGCGCATCAACATAATGCTGGCAGGCGTCGAGCACCTGGAAGAGATCGTGCGTGGCACCGAGCGGGGTTTTTAAAAGCGTTGTGATAGCCGATTCAATTACTGGTTGAGTGCACAGGATTTCAGTGCCAGCGGTTGTGGTAGTATTGGTGTTAGCCATTGCGTTATGTCCTTAACGTTAGTGGTCAAACACCTCGGTAGTGTTAGCGCACTCCGGGGCGTTGCTCTTTTCAGAGGCTACATGATAATGTGGCCTCCTATACAGCTAAGATGAACCAATAGGTGGCCTCATGTCAATCATATCGCGTGAAAAAAAACCAAAAGGTGGCGGGAAGTCGCCTCAATTCAAAATGCGTATTGATCCTGCTTTGCGTGAGCAGTTAGATGTCGAAGCTGCTGAGCAAGGAATGAGCCTCGCGAACTGGTTTAAAAACCTAGCTCGCGAAGCTTTGAAGCAGAAAGGTATAGAACCTAAAGGATGAGTTTATAGCACTATTTTTTATGGTTGCGTTTCTAAGAAATACACTAATTCGTTGTTGCGTAGGACACTTTCGTAAAAAACATGTCCCCAGGAGTTAATTGATTTTCGGTGCGCATTGCGTTTAAAAATATTTATTTGTTGTCGCATATTTAGCCCATCCTGACGGATATCATCAGCGAGTTTTAATAACCTAATATATTCACTGCGGAAAAAATGATAAAATCTTTGTTGCACTTCTAATTTATCTAAATGTCTATTCACTAACTCTTGTAATAGAGGTGGTATATTTTCATGCGCTACTACTTCTATAGTTCTAGGGGAAGAGTATGGTTCTCCTATATTAAGTTGTATCACTTGTTCATCAAGGAAGTCATCAAAGTATGGATGCAGAAATAAACGTTCTCCATCATTATTTAAAGTACCAACACTTTTCTTTCCTTGGCATATATCACACATCGGGAAAAGATTTTTTGTTGTAACGGCAAATTCCGGATACAAATCTTTTGGGAGATAATGATCTAATGTATTTGGCGTTCCATCTTCCCCACATGCAGGGCAATATTGCAGGGTTCTTTCTCTGAGGTCTTTAAGGATAGGTTTCTGAATAGACTCTTCTTGTGGTGAGTTATATAATGTAAGGAATTTTTTCTTATTAGCAACGCTACAAATAGAATTATCAGGAGTAATTTTTTCAGGATTACCTCCATTAGCTATATAATTTCCAAGGCGGCTTTTCCATTGAGGTTCGAATGTTGTGAAGAAAACACTATTTTTACCATTTTGTCGCTCTTTAACAATTTGCGTTATGATATCTTCATCATTGTAATCTGGAGGAGATAAACGAATTACCATTTTTTTGTCCCCATCGCACTGATTTGTATTATCATTTCTTCATTAATATTAGTACCTAAAGCATTAATTAATGCCTCTGCAGAACCGAATTCTTCCAATTTTTCCTTTATCCATTTTTCAAATGGTTTGGATACAGATTTATCTCCGAATACATAAGATGAAATTTTCTGCATGTCACCACCAAATGTTTCAAATGGCGGAGATTTAATAAACAATCCATCTTTGGTTTTATCAAATACATGGACGCAGTTTTTTGGAAGTTCACGGACAGCTACCAACGAGTGTGTTGCAAGCAATGCCTTTGAATGATAGCTAGAAAGTATTTTTTTTAGCATTTTGATAAAGGCAATCTCTAGAGTTGGATGTAAAAATATTTCTGGTTCATCAATGAGTATCAGGCTATTTCTTCGTATAGCACCTAAAATATTTATCACAACATAGGAAAATAGCCGTTGTCCGGAACTCAATTCTATAGGAATCCCATTTTTAAGAAAAACAACACCTTTCCCTGGTACGAGTTTGTCTTTAAGCGCCTCAATGTTATATGTATTAACAAGATCTGACGAAATGGGAATTAAAATGTTACTTGTTTGTCTGGTTTTGTTGGATTTAGGTGATATTTTAACTACTACATCGTCTATTTCTTTATCAAGATAATCTAACTCCGATTCATCAAAAAACTTGGTGACAATACTATTGTCATGGACAGATACAGCAGCATAATCAAAATCAATTGCAGAACGTAGAACCTTTTGCATAGTACTTACTTTATCTGACCAATCTTTAATAGCACCATATTTTTGATCATCTGCCAAACATGAGATCAATGAATTAGAAGCATCAATTTTAGGTCGACTTTGTGATAGCCGTATTTTAGATGTTGGGGATCCTGATTTATCATAAATAGTTTGTCTTCCTCTTAAACCGAAATATCTATATATTCCCTCATCCTGTATTTTTCCCGATGAATTGTGAAGATTCTTTGTATCAATAGGGAATCTTTCGAAGGGACTATATGATACGACTACAAGCTGATTAATATTTATATCATCCTCAAAACCCACATCAGTTTTATCTGTAACTCTTATATCAAGCCAATCCTCTATCATTTGCATAAGAGTTTGCGATTTTCCAACGCCATTCGGCCCTATTAATACATGTATATCCTGCGGAAGGAGAGATTTCGAGTTAAACTTTAAATTCAGTGTTTGTAATTTATTTTCAGGATCTCGGAAGTTGAATCTAAGATCTTTGACAATTATGCTGGCTTCACTAAAAAGCTTCCATGCATTATGGTAGGCTGAGTTTGCTCCTCTTTCTCGGAGTAATGAAGTACGAAAGCCTTCATTTTTAATGAACTCAATGCTATTTTTGTCATCTTCAATCCAAACTTTTAAGCTGGCATCTCTAAGTATTTCAGCTGTTTTCAATGCCAGTTGATGACCGAGTCGTCCGTCAATTTGTTCATAAAATGTTATTGCCGATGGAACTGAAATATATTCTTTTTCAGGGATAGGGAATTCACCATTCCAACCTTCCTTGAGTAGATTGTCGAGATATTCATATGATACCTTTTGTCCTGCAATGAGTATTTTTATTGATCCCGTTTCTACTATTTCTCCTTTAATTTTGCAAACGGTAGGGAAAGTTGTTTTGTAATCATAGTCATCCCATCGGTCAAAGCCCAAAAGTAGGATGTCATCATCTTCCTTAATAAAGGAATCTCGTTTTAACTTATCTTTTCCAATATATATTACTTTCAATTTTATATTCCTTTAAGAAATATGCACACATTAATATAAAAATAAATGTAGCTGTTATTGAGAGATTCAATGTTGAGGTTGGTTTATTATAATTACAGTGAGTGCTATTAATTAATTTTTATAGCCGAATTTTGATGGTAATTAAAATGCCATATATTATTCTATAATATTTAGAGCATTAAGATCACATAAAAATGGCGGAAGATCACAGGAGTCGAACCTGCCCGGCACCGCTGGCGGCACCAACTGGAGTTGAAGTCCAGCCGCCTCACCGGAGACGACGATCTTCCTGGCCTCGATTGCTACATGGAGGCGGTGCGCAGTATACCGACTTTTCCCCCCTTACCAAACAATGCTTTGTCCATTCCCCAATCATTTCTCAGAAACTATTAGCCAGATCAATCAAACCGCCCGAAAAACACCCATTCCTGAAGTCTTAGTCTGCTAAGAGAGCGACTCCGCTCACACTTATCAAGAAACATAATCTGATAACCAGAAATTGGAATTCCTGCGCCCCTCGCAATCCACTAAAACGTTAGGCAGAGAATTTTCGCAGCCGTTTGGCCAAGGAAGAGAGCAATGAAAAGTCAGATACTTTCCGCGAAGGAAAAGTTTGGTTACG
>JAVBKE010000152.1:0-17486 GCA_031554185.1 Caryophanales bacterium | reverse complement strand
CGACCTGTGTTTTTTCGTGTTTTTCAAATAAGATGAATGGTTCAGCTATTATCAGATTTTTATTTGCGCACTTACTGCAAATGGTGTAACATGGAAAATAAAAAGGGAGTAAGCGCATATGAAAAACAAAGTGATTTTATGTACTTCAAATGTGATTGGTAAGGGCGATGAAAATTTAGGTGAAACGATTGTTGAAACTTTTTTTACACTATTAAAACAACGAGAAGAATTACCACATAGTATTTTCCTCATGAATCGTGGTGTATTTCTGGCGACTGACCAATCTTTGGCTTCTGTTCATTTACACGAGCTTGCGCAAAAGGGCGTCCATGTATTGGCCTGCTCAACTTGCTTACAACATTATCAATTGGAAGATGCGTTAGTAGCAGGGCAAGTGAGTACAATGGGGCAATTTCTAGAACTAGCGACGGAATATCAGGTGATTACGCTGTAAGGTTACTTGATATTGATTAGAATCAGACTGATATGAGAGCAAATAGGGAGTATTATCATGAATGTAATGCAGTTTCAAAAAGACTTAATTGCTTGGTATCAGGCTGAAAAACGTGATTTACCTTGGCGACAGAATAAAGATGCCTATCGCATTTGGATATCGGAGGTCATGTTGCAGCAGACTCGTGTTGACACAGTGATTCCATACTTTAATCGTTTTATTGAACAGTTCCCAACAATGGCCGATTTTGCGGCCGCTGATGAGGAGCAATTTTTAAAAATGTGGGAAGGTTTGGGTTATTATTCTCGGGTACGGAATTTGCATCATGCGGTTTGTGAGGTGGTCAGTACTTATGGCGGCGTGGTGCCTGATGATGTGGCTGAGATGAAGCGGCTAAAAGGTGTAGGCGATTATACTGCTGGTGCAGTTGCTAGTATCGCCTACGATCGCCCCGTACCTGCAGTAGATGGCAACGTCATGCGGGTGTATTCACGTTTATTTGAAATGGATGCAGATATTGCTTTGTCAGCAAGTAAGAAATTATTTGAGCAAAAAGTGGCAGAAACCATTTCACATGATGATCCGTCTTCATTTAACCAAGCGATTATGGAGCTGGGCGCTTTGATTTGTACTCCCTCACGTCCTCAGTGTCTCACTTGTCCAGTAGAGGCTCATTGTCGTGCCTATGAACAGGGTAAGACAGATGTGTTGCCGGTTAAATCGAAGAAGAAAAAAGCGAAAAATCATTTCATTGTCACGGCTGTGATTACGAATCATCTTGGCGAAGTGCTCATCGAGAAGCGGCCAGAAAAAGGCTTACTTGCAGGGCTTTGGCAATTTCCGTCTCTCACAGTTGATGATGCAGCAAACCAACAAGTAGAAAGTGTCGCACCAAACTTCGCAGGGTTGCTTGGTTTCTCCATTACTGACCTTGAGCAGATTGTCGAGCTGAAACATGTGTTTACGCATTTAATTTGGAATATGATTGGGTATTCTGCTACATGCGAAAGGTCGCCTCAAGTTGCGTCTCCAATGCGATGGGTAAGCGTGGTAGATGTTGGTCAGTACACGCTTCCCGTTCCGCATCAAAAGGTGTTTGCTGCATATTTGCAAAAGGAATAGTCAATCATGGCAACTGTCACATCAGTTGTGAAGCAGCCCTTATCGATTAAGGTATTGTGGTCTTCGCCGAATGGCAACAATGATCACGAAGCTAAGTGAAAATAAAAGTCCGGCGACAGTACGCACTCTAGCACTATCGTTACTGTCATCTGTATGCGGCAATCCAGTATCGGCTGTGTAAATAAAACGAACTGTTTGTACATCATTTGTATAAACGCCTTCTGGATTCCCCTGAAACTCTTTAAACGTGTAGCCTGTGATGGCTTGTGCCTCCAAATGGTAAGGAGCACCGACTTCTCCGGTTATCTTTGTGCTTTCCGCAAGTGTTGCACCATTGGTATCTTGATACTGGACAACCACCTCGCCAAATACCGCTGCTTCTTGGTATGGGATTTTAACAGTGCCACTAAATGAATAATAAGAAACTAATTTAGGAGGCGTGACCGCCACCACATCGTTCCAGGTGTAATCAACTGTTCCTTCTCCTGATAGCCCAGTCCAAGTAACGGTGTTTGTGTCTGGATTATATGTGCCTCCATCGCTTGCTGAAGAAAAAGTAGGATAACCACCGATGCTCTCGGCGAGAAATGGGTACTCTAGTGTACCATCCGTAACTTGCTGCACTGTTTCTATTTCAATTAGTTGATTATTGGCGGAAATTTCTATATCAAGGACTGCCTCCGAAATTGTCATAAGTGGTGACAAATCATAAATCCTGTTTTGGCTCAAATTTAGGGCCGTGATATTCTGCAACCCTTCTAGAGGACGGACATCAATGATGTTGTTCACTGACAAGTCAAGTGTTTGCAAATTGGCTGCTTTCTCAAGGCCAGTCAAATCCTCAATTCCCATCCCGCTTGCATCGAGCTGGGTTAAGGCCTCCATATCACTATCCGTGATTACTGCGTCAACAGCGAGACCAAGCTCTGTACGAATCGCACTTGCAAGTGCATCGTCCAAGATTTCAACACGCGTGGTCGGGGAGGTTTCGGCTAAAGAGGTCCAATTTGAAAGAAACGCCTGCGACAGCAGAACGAGAAAGCCGAGTACAAATAATTTAATTTTACCCATAAAAAATCACTCCTTATTATCTTGTTGCCTAAACTAGCACCTGTGGTAGCGGTTAGAAAAAAATTTTGCTGCGATAGGCAGTGGAAATGGCTCCAAAACCAATCGAAAAGAGGAATCTAAATACGGAAATCCTTCTTTTTCCAGATTGATCGCCTGTATGTGGCAATTCAGGATCAGCTGTGTAAATAAAACGAATTGTCTGTAATTCAGACGTGAAGATCCCAGTGGGATTGCCCTGAACCACTTTAAATGTATAACCTGTGAGTGCTTGCGGTTCCAAATGGTAAGGATCACCGATTACTCCAGTCATGTGAGTGCTGCTCGCTAGCACCATGTCATTAGAATCCAGATACTCTACAGCCACTTCCCCGAATGTCTTAGTTTCTTTGTAAGGAATTCTCACGGTGCCGCTATATGTATAACCAGCTTTTAAAACGATGTTCACTGCATCGCTCCAGAGATATTCGGCCGTTCCCTCGCCTTTAGAGCCCTGACCAAGAAACGGTCTCGGCGTCTGGATTGTATATGCCTCCACTACTTGCTGATTTAAAAGTGGGGTAATTAGCAAGATTAACGATCATGTAAGGATATTTCATTGTGCCATCTGTAACTGGTTGTGCTGTTTCTATTTCAATCAATTGATTAGTGGCTAGAATATTTCTATCAGTGCTTATCTCTGCCATCATGCGAAGCGGTGACAGATCATAAATCTTGTTGTTGTTTAAGTTCATGGTAGTGATATTCATTAGTCCTTCAAGAGGATGCAGATCACTAATATTGTTCATTGACAAATCAAGTGTTAGTAAATTGGTTGCTTTCTCAAGACCGGCCAGATCTTTAATTTCCATTCCGCTCGCATCTAATTCAGTTAGGGCTTCCATATCACTATCCGTAATCACCGCGTCAACTGCGAGACCAAGCTCTGTACGAATTGCATTTGCAAGTGCATCGTCCAAGCTTTCAACACGCGTGGTCGGGGAGGTTCCGGCCAAAGCGGCCCTACTTGGAAGAAACGCTAGGGATAGCAGAATGAAAACGCTCAGCACAAACAAATTAATTTTACCCATAAAAAATAACGCCTCGTTAAGTACTAGGGTGTATCTGTAAAAGATTTATGGGAGGTTTTTGATAAAAATTTTTTGACAGAGCTAGTCGGAAAATTCTTCAAAAAGCTTTTATGGATCTTTTTCAGACACCCCCTAGGCTAAATTGCCAAAAATCAGCACCAACAATTTGAAATAAATGACTAAAAGTGTGATACATATCACTTCTTTAGTGTTCGCAACAGTTTATAATCTATACGTATAGAAAAATTTAGGAGGAACCAACTATGTTTTGTTACCAATGTGAACAAACACCTGATGGTGGCTGTAAAGTAATCGGTGTTTGTGGAAAAAATGAGACCATCGCCAGTTTGCAAGATACAATAATTTTTGGACTAAAGGGAATTGCTGCTTACCGTCATCATGCAGCTGAGCTAGGATTAACAGATCCATTTGTGGATGAAGTGACACAGGATGCGCTATACCTGACACTAACCAATTCAAATTTCAGTACAGAAGAGCATATTGAAATGGCAATGAAAGTTGGTCAAGCAGCTGTTCGTGTGATGGATTTATTGGACAGAGCACATACAGAAAAGCTAGGAATTCCCCAGCCAATTGTTGTTTCTCAAAATAAAACAGAAGGCAAAGCGATTGTTGTGACAGGCCATAATCTATTTGCCCTTGAAAAATTATTGCAACAAACAGAAGGCAAAGGCATTAACATTTACACGCACTCTGAGATGTTGCCAGCTCATGGGTACCCAGCATTAAAGAAATATGCACATTTAAAAGGAAACATCGGAAAATCATGGTTTGACCAAAGACGCTTATTCGAAGAGTTCCCGGGCGCTATTTTGGCAACAACGAACTGTGTAATGCCGATTAAAGGTAGTTATGCTGATCGTTTCTTCAGCTATGGTATTGCTGGCTTAGAAGATGTAACGAAGATTGAAAATGATGATTTTGCACCACTCATCGAGAAAGCGCTATCATTACCAGAAGCTAATTGGCTTTCCGATAAAACAGTCACGACAGGCTTTCATCACGAAACAGTCCTCGGGATTGCGCCAGAAATCATCGATGCAGTAAAAGCTGGCAAAATAAAAAGGTTCTTTGTTATCGCAGGTTGTGACGCACCAGGAAAAGGTGGAGATTACTACCGTGAGCTTGCAACAACATTACCGAAAGAAACGGTCATCTTAACGACCTCATGTGGAAAATTCCGCTTTAATGATGTTGATTTTGGCACAGTGCCTGGCACTGATATTCCAAGGTATATCGATCTTGGTCAATGTAATAACTCAGGTTCGACAGTGAAAATCGCATTAGCACTTGCGGATGCTTTTGACTGTTCTGTGCACGATCTACCTGTTAGCATTGTCCTTTCATGGTTCGAGCAAAAAGCGGTTGCGATTTTACTAGGCCTATTTAGCTTAGGGATTCAAGATATCCGCATTGGGCCGAAAGCACCAGAATTTATTTCTGAGGGCGTGTTAGAAGTATTGCAAAGTACATTTAACTTGAAACTAACAACAAATGCAGCAGATGACTTAGCTGAGATGATGAAATAGTTTTTCTCAGCGTGGGAAAATAAATCGATTTTTTTGTACAGCTTGCTTACCAATATGGCCTACCTCAGAAAATGGGGTAGGCTGTTTTTTAGTTTATCATCAATTATCGGTATGATAAAAATGAATATTTGTTGAGGAATTCCGGACGCTCGATTGAGATCGTATCGGCTGAAAAGGGTGTCGCCACATGATTTAATAAATTTTTGATATATTTTTGAGGAATTCTCACAAGCATTTCTCTAATAGCCATTTCTCTGCTAAGATAAAGGCAGTCAATATAAAATTGGAGCGCACTATGAAAATCATTGGAACAACCTTAAATGCAAAATACATTCACACGAACTTAGCACTACGCTTTTTAAAAGCTTATGTAGAGCCAGCGTACCCATTTGAAATTGTCGAGTTCACGATTAAAGATCCAATTCTTCATATCGTCAGTGATTTGTTTAGCCGTAACCCTGACGTGATCGGATTCTCTTGTTATATTTGGAATATTGAAGAGACGAAAAAAGTAGCGGAACTGCTGAAAAAAGTAAAGCCAGACTGCAAAATCATCCTGGGTGGTCCGGAAGTGAGCTATAACCCAATATTTTGGCTCGAAACAATTCCGGAAATCGATGCAATTGTCGTGGGTGAAGGCGAAGCCACTTTTAAAGAGATTCTTGATGCGATTGCAACAGGTAAGACGTTTGAAGCGGTTACGGGGCTTGCATACCGTTCTGAAGAACAGATAATTCAAACACTGCCACGGAAAAAGATTGATTTAAACACGATTGGTTCGCCTTACCGATTTGAAGAGGACCTGCCAACTTTGCCAAACCGAATTGCCTATTTCGAAACATCAAGGGGTTGTCCGTTTAATTGTCAGTTCTGTTTGTCATCCATTGAAATTGGTGTTCGCTACTTTGATCGTGAACAGGCAAAGGCTGATTTACTGTACTTGATTGAAAACGGTGTTAAAACGATCAAATTTATGGATCGTACCTTCAATATCAGCCGGAGCTACGCAATGGACATCTTTGCATTTCTGATTGAGCATCACCGGCCAGGCATGAGCATTCAGTTTGAAATTACCGCAGATATCATGCGTCCAGAAGTGATTGAGTACTTAAATAAAAATGCACCTCCGGGTTTATTCCGTTTTGAGATTGGCGTCCAGTCGACCAACGACAACACCAATCTACTTGTGGAACGGAAGCAGAATTTTGAAAAGCTAGCACGTATTGTTACGATGATTAAAGAGGGTGGCAAGATTGATCAGCATCTCGACTTGATTGCTGGTCTACCCGGAGAAGATTACAATTCCTTTCGGAAAACATTCAACGATGTTTTCGCGCTCCGGCCTGAAGAGCTACAACTGGGCTTTTTGAAGATGCTCCATGGCACAGGTTTAACACGTGATGCCAAGAAATATGGCTATCAGTATATGGCTTATCCACCATACGAAATCGTCTCTAATCGCATCATGCCATTTGGCGATGTTATCCGGATTAAACAAGTGGAAGATGTTCTTGAAAAATATTGGAATGATCATCGGATGGATTTGACAGTGGAATACTTAGTGCGGCATGTGTACAAGTCACCATTCGATTTCTTCCAAGCTTTTGGTGCCTATTGGGAACTGCAAGGCTGGTCTCGGATTGGTCATCAATTAGCTGACCTGTTCAAGCGGTTAAGCGAATTCATTCAAGCTACCGAACCAAGTCACCACGAAGTACTCTTGTCACTAATGAAATATGACTTTCTTACAAGGCAAACTTATAAACCACGTAGTTTATGGTGGGAGGAACAGCTTTCGGTAAAAGAAAGATTGGCATTATTTAAACACCTTCGAAATAAAGAGGTTTATTTTTCGGATCACCAGAATGTGCAAAATCGAATGTGTAATGAAGTGGTAGAAGATGTGTTAGCGATGACTGATAAGGAGATCTTAAAGCATGCTTATATTGAGCAATTGACACTGGATATAGGTCAGTTTGAAATGGCCAATCAAGTGATTGTAAGTGATAGCTACTTATTAGTTTTCTTTGACCCAAAAACAAGAGTCACAGCATACAAGTGTTTTAAGCTTGCTATAAATTGATCCTAGCAAGGTAACAAGAGTTGCCTACAAAAAACGAGTATTACAATAAAAATAGCCTTCTATCACTGTGAGATCCAGTGGATAGAAGGCTATTTTGAAAATATGAATCATATGCTAGTAGACCAAGGAGTGGTCATTCACAATTTATTTCTCTTCGTTAGCACTAATTTGCCAAGTGATTCCAAACTGATCCTCGACCATGCCGTAAGCGCCGCTCCAGAATGTTTTAGAAATTGGTAATTTCTCAACGCCGTTGATTTTCAATTGATCATAGATGCGGTGTGCTTCTTCTGCACTTACGTCATTGATCGCGATCGAAATTGTATCTCCGCCACCAGTGTAAGGCGAACCTGGGAAGTTATCAGAGAACATAATGTTTGTTCCTGCAATCTCGATACAAGCATGCATAATGAGATCTTTTGCACTTTCAGGTAGCCCCATTGTTTGTGTTTGGTCAGCATCGCCCATAGTCATTACCTGAATGTTTGTTGCGCTGAAAACCTCTGTGTACAAATCAATTGCTTGTTTGCAATTGCCATCAAATACGAAATATGGTGAAAGTTTCATCATATGTACCTCCATTATCATTTTTTAACCCATAGTCAGATTATCCACTCTTGCAAATTCCTAAACCCTAGTGAATGTTGCTAGTATGTGTTTAATAAGATATTCAGGTATTTCTTTCCCTAAGAATTCAGATTAGGTAAGGAAAGATAACTGCTATATTGTACAAAACCCTACTCGTAAAGGCAAGTAATATATTGGTCAGATCATAAAACGTTAATTGGAAAAAAATAGTCGTACGTATAAAAAATCCCGATTGAAGCAAATTAAAGATTATGGCGGCGTGATTTGTTGTCAAACATCACTCGCCGATTAATCTACATAGGAATGGAGTGAGGGAAATGAAAGCAAGTCATAAACTTGTCGTGCCAGGCGTAGATTCAATGCTTAATCAATTCAAAGAAGAGATTGCATCTGAATTTGGTGTTAAGCTTGGTGGACAGACTTCTTCATACGAAAATGGCTCTGTAGGCGGAGAAATTACGCGTCGTTTAGTGCAACATGCACAATCAAAAGTAACAGATTCAAATCATCAATAATATTTTAGTAAGAACAATAGAGGCAATCGCTTGGTTATTGCTATAACCGCGATTGCCTCTATTGCGACTAATCATTGTTTAGGCAAGTACACAAACTGAAATAAGCCAGTTCCTGATCTAGGAAATAGCTGCGTATTTTGCCACACCTCTTCTCAAAGGTGCTCATAAAAAATCAACTCCAAATATTTCATTTTTGTTCTAGGTTATTGCTGTAACTCCCAAGAACGAGTGAAGAACTGAGTTCCTCTATTGGAGTTAGTAGCAAAACAAGGCGCAAACTTGTACTAGCATTATCACAATTGTATCAAAAGGTTAATGAAAGGCCTTAAACCATTTTCAGGGTTCAACTATGTACTAAATCTGTACTGTTCATGGTATTTGATTAGTCCTTAAAATAGCATGGTCACCTTCTAATCGGCTGATTAGTAGAAACATGGTCCAGTCTTTTAAATTGCATTTTGGTTAGTATCTGAATGTCTTCGACTATTCTGATTTTCAATCATTTGTTCGACAACATTTTTAAACTGATGAATCGAAATATCAAGCACCTCGCGGCGTTCCTTGGATAGATCGACCCTATCTGGTCCATACTGAATAGATTTTGCTTCAAGTAGTCCCTCAATTTTAGACAATAACTTTGCCATATCCTTGTCGCTCCATGCCTTCATCCGCTTTTCACTTACTTCTAACCCCATTAACCAGTCTAAGGATACATCAAACTTTTTTGATATAGCTGCTAAAGTTCCAAAATCAGGGAATCGCTCGCCGTTTTCAAACCGAGCGATAGAACTTTGGTTTAGATTAATAATACTTGCAAATTGTTTCTGTGTAAGTCCACCTTCAAGGCGTAGGTTTCTCAAATTTTTACCAAATGTCATAAATCTCACCGCTTTCTTAAATTATTATCTATCACCTACATCTTACCAATAGTCATGGCAAATGAAGGGGAAATGCCATAATAAAATCGCCTCTCTATTAAATGACCGAATGACATCCAAATGAAATTGTAATAAAATTACGATTCCAAGATGAACTTCTTAGAAAATGTGATTGCGGACTGTAAACAGATTTTATTTGAATAATTGAGGATTCTTCATGGAGTTCATGGAGATCTATAGCGTATCATTCCCATGAGGGTGATGCAACTGTAAATTATAAGATATTTTTGGATTAACCCCAGATAATACCTAGACATACAGCAATTGCTTTTTTCGTTCTACTTCTCTCAAATATTCATACCACAGGAATGCTAGCGTGGTAAAGCCTGTTCTGCCAATAATAAAAGAAAATATTTTCAAAAACAACACTAAATTAGAAGTCTGTATTATAAAATAAAGTTAAACTGTTATAATACAAAAAAGACGATAATGGCGGGCTTCACCCAATCTGTACTATAAAAATTAAATTGCGTTTTGTTGTGTTAAGTTGTATGATAATGACATATGCTATTGTAATAAAAAATACTAATTTGCGAGTGTGATAATATGGCAAAGTTACCAAAGAAAAATGAAAATGGTATGTTTGAAATCCGACTTGAGTCCATTGGTGGACTTGGAGCGAACCTTGCAGGAAAAATGCTTGCTGAATCGGGTGTTATTGGTCACGGTTTTAACGGGGCAAATTTCGCTTCATACGGTTCAGAGAAAAAAGGCTCACCTGTAAAAAGTTTTATCCGGTACAGTGATGAAGATATAGAAATTCGTGACCACAGTCCGATTGAACAACCGAATGTAGTTGGTGTTTTTCACGAAGCACTGTACAAAACAATCGATGTAGTAAGTGGGTTACGCCAAGATGGGATTATTCTGGTAAACTCAGTACGCGAATTTGAAGAAATTAAGAAAGATTTGAATATTGAATATGGTACATTGGCAGTTGTTGATGCACTGGGAATTGCTGTTGATGAGAAAACAAAAGTCAACACAGCGATGTTAGGTGCATTATTCCGCGTTATTGATTTCCTTAATCCAGATGCGATGCGCGATGTCATCCGCAGAACATTTGAAAAGAAATACCCTCACTTTGTTGAGCCTAATATTCGGACATTTGATCGTGGTTACAACGAAGTAAAACTGATCACTTATGCATTACCTGAAAATGTGAAGGAAGTCTCTTTTACAAGAGCGAAGCCACAACTTGGTTACCTCACACAGGAACTAGGTGGTGTGATCACAGCACAAGCGAATAGCATCAAGAAAGATTTGAGTAGTTCTCGTCAAGGATTCTTACCAGAACTTGATCATGACAAATGCATTCATTGTGCAGCATGTGATACAGTGTGTCCTGACTTCTGCTTTGTTTGGGAAACGGGCGCCGACAAAAAAGGTCGTAAGCAGATGATGCTGAAGGGCATAGATTATCAATATTGTAAGGGCTGCTTGAAGTGCGTGGTGGCTTGTCCAACAGATGCGCTTGCTGAACTTCGTGAAGCGTATGGATTTGCAGATAAAAATATGGTGAAACAAGAATTCCCTTATGTAACGGGAGGAGCAAGATAATGACAACAAAAACAGAAATTGCTGAACAAGTTGTAACATTTGAATCTGGAAATGAAATGGCTGCGATGGCAGCAGCACATATTAATTATCACATCATGGGCTATTTTCCAATCTCTCCATCAACGGAAGTAGCGCAATACCTAGACATGATGAAGGCGCGAGGCGAGCATGACATTAAACTCATTGCTGCCGATGGCGAACATGGTTCTGCTGGTATTTGTTATGGTGCTGCTGTAACAGGGGCACGTGTATTTAACGCAACAAGTGCAAACGGTTTCCTTTACATGATCGAGCAGATGCCTGTTCAATCAGGAACACGTTTTCCAATGGTATTAAACCTGGTAACACGTTCAGTGAGCGGACCGCTTGATATTCGTGGTGATCACTCTGACCTGTACTACGGACTAAATATCGGATGGGTTATATTGACAGCTCGTACGCCACAAATGGTTTACGACATGAACATCATGGCATTAAAGATTGCTGAGCATTCTGATGTGCGCTTACCAGTCATCGTTGCTTTTGACGGGTTCTTCACATCACATCAAAAGCGTAAAGTAAACTACTTCAAGGATCGTAAAGTAGTGCAAGATTTCGTTGGCGAAGCGCCAACAAACTATCCACAAATTCGCGACATGTCTAAGCCGATTTCAATTGGCGCACATATGGCTGGCGATGACTTTATGAATAACCACTTCCAGCAATCAGAAGCTATGTACCGTGCTGGCGATGTATTTAAAGAAGTGGCAAGAGAATACGAGAAAATTTCTGGTCGTTCATATGGACCATTGGATTTATATGCAATGGATGATGCGGAAGTAGCAATTTTCTTATTGAACTCAGCTGCTGAAACGGCAAAAGACGTTGTCGATGAGCTACGAAAAAAAGGTGTAAAGGCTGGAATTATCAGTCCGAATATCATTCGTCCATTCCCTAAAGCAGAAATTTTGGAAGCTTTAAAAGGGGTAAAAGTACTACTAGTAGGCGAGCGTGCTGATTCATACGGTGCACATGGTCCGAATTTAACGCATGAAATCAAAGCTGCATTGCAAGAAGACAAAATGAATGAAACAACTGTACTCAGCCGTGTATTTGGTCTTGGTGGTAAGGACTTCTATCCAGACGATGCGCATGCATTCTTTACAGATGCACTAGCTGCACTTGAAGTTGGCAATACAGTACCTGTATTCGCTTATCATGACGTCCATGCAGGAGAACCAGAAAAAGTACTTACACCAGTAATCGAACCACAACATGGTGATGTTTATAAATCTGGTCTGATCACAGTCACACAAAACGAAGAAACTGGAAAGCTTAGTGTGAAAGTACCACCAATGCGTGCATTAACCGAAAAACCAAAGCGTTTAGCCGCTGGTCATGGTGCTTGCCCTGGATGTGGAATCTTCCCAGCGCTTGAATTATTCTTCAAAGGTATAGAGGGCGATATCGTTGTCTTATTCCAAACAGGCTGTGCTTATGTAGTTACTTCTGCATATCCATATAGCTCACATAAACAAAGCTTCCTTCACAACCTATTTCAAAATGGGGCAGCAACGATTTCTGGAACATTAGAAGCGTTCTTAGAATTAAAACGCCGCGGCGAAGTTGAAGTATCCAATGATGCAACATTTATCATGATCACTGGCGACGGTGGTATGGATATCGGTATGGGTTCTGCAATTGGAACAGCGTTACGTGGTCATAAACTAATCATGCTTGAGTATGATAACGAAGGATACATGAACACTGGTTCACAAATGTCTTACTCAACACCACTTGGTCATATGACATCAACAACAAGTGTGGGACGTACGCAACAAGGAAAGACATTCCACCACAAAGACACAGCACAAATCATGGCATCATGTAACGTACCATACGTATTCACTGCTTCAGAAGCATTCCCACAAGATGTGGTCAAGAAAGCAGCTAAAGCACAATGGTATGCACAAAACGTTGGAACTGTTTATGGTAAGATGCTAATCACGTGTCCTCTTACCTGGAAATCAGAAGAGAAGTACGGACAAACAATTCTAGAAGCTGCAGTGAACTGTAATTTCTTCCCGCTTTACGAAGTGGAGCAAGGCGTAACAACAATCACTTATGATCCAGAAGCGAAGAAAAAGAAAATTGATGCAGCGGAATGGTTACGCTTTATGGGTAAATCAAAGCACTTACTTAAACCTGAAAATGCAGAGATGCTTGAAGAATTTGAACGTGAGATTAATCGTCGTTGGACAATGCTGAAAGCGAAGCACGAAAGTCCATTATTATAGTTTATCAATGATAAAAACCGCTAGAGCTCATGATATGCTCTAGAGGTTATTTTAATTAAAGAAATACAGCACGCGACATTTAAGCAGTCGAATTCAAAAAGTAAACCCTAGACAATCAAGGTTATATGGTTACTCGCCATCAAATGCGCGTTCTAGTGCAGCTTTATCAATTTTTGTCATTTTTTTCATGGCATTCATCACACGTATGGATTGTTCCGTTGTACCCGTCGTGAGTAAACGATCCATATTGTCACTCGCAATTACCCAGGAAACACCGAACTTATCCTTGACCCAGCCGCACACTGATTTTTCGCCATCCGCTGATAAGCGGTCCCAGAGCCGGTCGATCTCCGCTTGATTGTCGCAATTAATCTGAAGGGAAAGACCCTCTGTGAAAGTAAACGCATGATCTAGATGACTATCTATTGCCATAAACTGTTGATTATTCAGTGTGAAACCAGCAAGCTTCACAGAACCGGAAGGATCTGTATCACCTTCGCCGTAATATAGACAAAAATCAGTTGAAGAGTCTTCAAAGATATTGCTATAGTGGTCTATGGCTGCCTCTGCTTTCCCCGCTTGATCACCGACAAACATGAAGAATGGCTTTACTTTTTGCGGTGTTTTTGATAGGTTAATTTGCCAAGAGACGCCAAACTTATCCTGAACCCAACCAAACTTTTCACTAAATGGATACGATCCTAAAGCCATCATCACGAATCCGCCTTCTGTAAGCTTTGACCACAGGTCGTCCACTTCTTCTTCAGTTTCACAGTCTACATAAAAAGAAAGCGCTGGTGTAATTTTAAACATTGGTCCACCATTTAATGCTACAAACTTTTGTCCGCAAAGCTCAAAATCCACTACCAAAACAGTTCCCTTTGGCAATTGTGAATCATCGGGGTAATGGCTAACACAATTGATCTTTCCGTTTTTAAAAATAGATGTATAAAACGCTGCTGCAGAACCCGCCTCTGTGTCGAAACCGATACAAGGTATAATTGTTTTCATAAAATCCTCCTGTAATTTGATTGATCATCCACTTCATTGTAAATGATTTTCTACCTCAGGACAAATTTTCCTTGTAAAATAAAATATCTGATGAGATGGTAGTTTAGAAATTCATCCTACTGACCATAATGTGTTTAGAGGGGATGGGGAAGCAAATGAATACAAAATTTTTAGCAGTCATATATATAACGGTTTTGTCATTATCTACGATTTTCAGCTATATTACACCAGCGACAGAGACAGCAAGTGCGAAAGAGCAAGTGATTCCAGAGGATGCGATTAGACTTAGAATACTAGCAAATAGCAATAGTGAAACAGATCAGGCGGTCAAGCGTCAGATCCGTGATGAAGTGAAAGCAAATATGGATGGATGGGTTGGTGGCATTAGTAGTGGCGAGGAAGCGCATGATGTCATTAAGGATCATATCGATGAGGTAAAACAAATTGCTGAGACAGAGATGGAGAAGTCAGGTTTAGATCAATCGGTTGATGTTAAACTAGGCAAAGCCGATTTTCCAACGAAGCTGTACGGTGATTACCTATATCCAGCAGGTCAGTATGAGGCATTGATTATCACATTAGGTGCTGCTGAGGGGAATAACTGGTGGTGTGTGTTATATCCGCCATTATGCTTTCTAGACTTTAATAGTGGGACGGCAGTTGACGAGAAAGCAGCTGATTCTGCGGCAGCGAGCCAGAACACTACAACGA
Organism: Caryophanales bacterium; assembly: GCA_031554185.1. Taxonomy (GTDB): domain Bacteria; phylum Bacillota; class Bacilli; order JARBTR01; family JARBTR01; genus JAVBKE01. The sequence continues at coordinate 2,540 of JAVBKE010000152.1, read as the reverse complement.
CTGGTAAGGTTTCAGAGGGAAAGAGCCTAGAGGCTAAGGCTACGACTCAGAAGGATGCATCAGCGAAAAAAGATAAAGTGAAGACGGAGTTTGCTACTGTAAAGCTTGTGAAGAAAATCATTCATTAAGATAGAAACTGCAAATGAATAGATGAGCTTAGAAATGTGCTATGGATTGTACGGTACATTTTTTAAGCTTTTTTTGTGTATGGAATTAATGAGCAACTAGATTTTAAAATGGTGATTGAGATTACGACAATATTGACTGCCGTTCTGTAAACTGAAATTGAGAATTATTCTCAATTGAACAATCTTACAATGAACAGGAGATGGAATAGAATGAAGTTTACAATTGACACGAAAACAGGCGATATTGTCACAAAGTTTCCGGGTGCTACTACCATTTTTAAAGAGAATAAAATAGATTTTTGCTGTGGTGGGAATCGTCCTATTGGTGAAGTGTTACATGAAAAGCAGTTGCCATTAAGCTTTCTAGATGATCTAAATAAGATATATGAAAATAGTGAGACAGATTCCGTACAAGACTGGGCGAGATTATCCGAGGATGAAATTGTTGCGCTCATTTTGACTAAATATCACCAGCCAACAATGGATTTACTTGCAGAGTTATCGCAACTTGTTGATAAAGTGGCGAAAGTTCATGGTGGGCAGCAATCACACTTACTCACGATGCAAGAGGTTTTTATCAAGATCATTGAAGACATGACTGTTCATTTTCAAAAGGAAGAAGTCATGTTGTTTCCACATATTAAGATGTATGGTCAAATGAAATCACCTGAACTTCGACTTAGAATTGGCGCTATGATTGAACAGATGGAGAGGGAGCATGATGATGTAGGAAACATGCTTCGGAAACTTCGTGAAGTGACTAATGATTACAGGTTGCCAGAGACTGCCTGTACGACTTATCGGCTGGCGTATCTGAAGTTAGAGGTACTTGAAACATTAACATTTGAACATATCCACACGGAAAATAACATTCTCTTCCCACGGTTTGCGTAAGTCGTACTGACAAAGATAAAGGTGACAGCTCACTTAGAAAATGGTTAAATAACAATGAGTAGATTAAGATGCAACATAAAAAAGGGGGGGGATTTTGTGAGAGGTTTACTAGCGCCATATTTTGAAGTGATCCAAAAGAATATTTTCTTCAAGGGGTTAAGCGTAGATGGAATGGCAGAAATACTGGATCGGTTGGAGCCTACGATTCATCAGTTTCATAAAAACGAGACGATCTTAGAGCTTGACGAAAAGTTACCTGGTATTGGGATTTTACTTTCAGGAGAACTAATGGTTGCAAAAATCACCTCACAAGGAGACCGAGTCCTCATCGGAAACCTCCTCCCCTCAGATACATTTGGAGAAGTGGCGGCGCTGGCGCACACTGGAAAAGCACCAGCAATTGTATCATCACAGCGGGCGAGCAAAGTCCTATTCTTTTCTCCGAGCAAAATGACTGATCAAAAAGTTCTGCAATGTCAAGGCTATTCGCAATTTATTGGGAACACGCTGACAATCATGGCGAACAAAGCATACCAATTGAACCAGAAAATTGACTATCTGATTATCAAAACGATGAGAGGGAAGCTGAGTGCATTTCTCTATCATCAATATAAACAAAGTGGCACACTGCACATTAAACTACCTTACAATCGTAATCGACTTGCGGAATTTCTCAATGTTTCACGCCCAGCACTTTCAAGGGAACTTGGGAAAATGATGAATGAAGGCATTATTAAGTACCACAGAAATGAGATTGAGATTGTTGATCTAGATCGTTTGGAATGGTAGATGGTAGGCAATAGATCAGTGCTAAAAAATTCAAGAAAAGTTTCACTAGAAAACACGAAAATCATATTAATTAGACATGATTCTGTTTTCTGAAAAGTGTATAGTATATTGAAACTTAGCCTTTTTAAAGCCACTGGTGAATTTAGAAAGTGCTAGGATCATTGTGAATACAAAGCTGGTTAGTGGTAACGTAAATGAAATCCTTTATTACGAAGAATCATTTTGTATAAAGGTTGAAATCCTAAAAGCAGTGATTTAGCGTGTGTAGTAGAATTACATTTCGACTTTACACCAGATGGAATGTCTTGGATCATCAGGAACAGCGAAGTTCTATATGTTGGTGCAGGGATGGCTAGTTATGAGAATCAAGCAATTCTGCGGTAAAGAAATAACTAAAACCAAAGTGTAACCTTAGACTCTTATACGTAAATAGGATTGCATCTTTTTTCGAAAGTGAGCTGACCGTTTTTGAGACAGTGGAATGATATCTCCATTATTCATATGGATATTAAGTTTCTCCAATTTTTCAATGGCGTTTAAATTAATGATAAAGCTTTGATGAGGGACAGCAAACCCAAACGGTATCATCATTTTTTCAAGGGAAGAAATGGTGCCTTCAATGATGTATACTGCCGTTTTTGTATACATATTAACTTTTCGATGTTTAAGTTCGAAATAATATATATCCTCTGTAAGAAATTTTGTCATGATTTTATTTGCATAAAAAGT
>JAVBKE010000098.1:0-22375 GCA_031554185.1 Caryophanales bacterium | reverse complement strand
CCGAAAGTGACGAAGTCACACCGAGGGGTTATACGAAAGAGCGTAGTTTCTGCTTGCGGACGCCCGTTTAATAAGGTTTGCAGTTTAGCGTATCATGGATTTCTACATAAGGAGCGATTACTATGAGTAACAAAGAGATGGCAACAAAATACGATCCAAAAGCAGTTGAAGAGGGACGTTATCAATGGTGGGTGGAACAGAAGTTTTTCGAAGCTGAAAATGATTCAAAGAAACGACCTTATACGATCGTGATTCCGCCACCAAATGTGACAGGGAAACTCCATCTAGGTCATGCATGGGACACGGCTTTGCAGGATATTATGACGCGGATGAAGCGGATGCAAGGCTACAATGTTCTCTACCTACCAGGAATGGATCACGCTGGTATCGCCACACAAGCAAAAGTAGAGGCGAAACTACGTGCGGAAGGTACAAATCGTTATGAGTTAGGACGCGAGAAGTTCCTCGAAGAAACTTGGAAGTGGAAAGCAGAGTATGCAGGCCATATTCGTGCACAATGGGCGAAGTTAGGGCTAGGGCTTGACTACTCTCGTGAACGTTTTACGCTAGATGAAGGACTTTCAGATGCTGTTAAAAAAGTATTTGTAGATTTATATCAAAAAGGGTTGATCTATCGTGGTGAGCGAATCATCAACTGGGACCCTGTTACGAAAACAGCACTGTCTGATATCGAGGTCATTTACAAGGAAGTGACAGGCGCATTCTATCATCTCCGTTACCCACTTGCTGATGGAGGCGGACACATCGATATTGCCACTACTAGACCAGAAACAATGTTTGGTGATACGGCAGTTGCTGTCCATCCAGAAGATGATCGCTACAAACATCTGATTGGGAAAAAGCTAAAGTTACCAATCATTGGCAGAGAAATCCCGATTGTCGGCGATGAGTATTGTGAAATGGACTTTGGTTCAGGTGCAGTAAAAATCACACCTGCTCATGATCCGAATGACTTTGAGGTTGGTAATCGTCATAGAATCGAGCGGATTCTAGTTATGAATGAAGATGGTACAATGAATGCGCAAGCTGGCAAATACCGAGGGATGGATCGTTTTGAGTGCAGGAAAAAGCTTGTTACTGAACTGCAAGAACTTGGCGTATGTATCAAAATTGCAGAACATGTTCACCCAGTCGGGCACTCCGAGCGTAGTGGAGCTGTTGTAGAGCCGTATCTATCAACGCAATGGTTTGTCAAAATGGATACGCTAGCGACTGTTTCTACTGACAAGCAGCAAACAGAGGATCGCGTTGAATTTGTTCCAGAGCGTTTTGAAAAAATATTTTTACAATGGATGGAGAACATTAGAGATTGGTGCATCTCACGACAATTATGGTGGGGACACCGAATTCCAGCTTGGTATCATAAGGAAACTGGTGAAGTATACGTTGGTACCCAAGCGCCAGTAGATAGCGAAAACTGGGAGCAAGATAACGACGTGCTTGATACTTGGTTTAGTTCAGCATTATGGCCGTTTTCAACACTGGGCTGGCCAAATCCAGAGGCAGCAGATTTCAAACAATTCTACCCAACGAATACGCTTGTTACCGGTTATGACATCATCTTTTTCTGGGTGTCACGAATGATTTTCCAAGGACTTGAGTTTACAGGTGAAAAACCATTTGACCATGTGCTTATCCACGGGTTAGTACGCGATGCATCTGGGAGAAAGATGAGCAAGTCACTTGGAAACGGTGTGGATCCGATGGAAGAAATCGATCGTTACGGTGCAGACTCTCTGCGTTTTTACCTTACAACTGCCGGATCACCAGGGCAAGACATGCGCTATATTCCTGAGAAGATGGAGGCAACATGGAATTTTGCTAATAAAATTTGGAATGCATCCCGTTTCTGCTTAATGAATTTAGATGGCATGACATTTGAGCAAATTGACATATCAGGTGAAAAAACGGTTGCTGATCATTGGATTTTAACAAGATTAAATGAAGTAATTGAAAGTGTCACGCGACTTGCTGAAAGATTTGAATTTGGTGAAGTTGGCCGGACGCTAACGAATTTCATCTGGGACGATTTCTGTGACTGGTATATTGAAATGGCAAAGTTGCCACTATACGATGATGACGAAGCTGCGAAGTTGACGACTCGCTCAGTACTAGCATATGTACTAGATAGTACGATGCGTCTGCTCCACCCATTCATGCCATTTATCACAGAAGAGATATGGCAGAACCTGCCGCATCAAGGCGATTCAATTGCGGTCGCAAGTTGGCCAACGGTTCGCGAAGAATTAAACGATGCTAGTGCAGCAGAGGATATGAAATTGATTGTTGAAATTATTCGTAGCGTGCGTGCGATTCGAACAGAAGTAAACACACCTATGAGTAAAAAAATCACACTGATGATTCGAGCAAAAGATGAGGCAATTGTATCAATAATTCAAGCAAATCAAAGCTATCTTGAGCGCTTCTGTAACCCGGAGCAGCTTGAAATTAGCACTGAGATTGCCAGTGTGGAAAAAGCGATGACAGCAGTTGTCACTGGTGCAGAAATCATTATTCCACTTGCAGGTCTAATCAATATTGAGGAAGAAATGAAACGCCTTGAGAAAGAGTTAGCTAAGTGGAACGACGAAGTAAACCGAATCCAGAAGAAACTTTCTAATCAAGGTTTTGTTGCGAAAGCACCTGAAAAGGTAATCGCTGAGGAACGTGCTAAATTGGCAGATTATCAAGAGAAAAAGGCAATCGTTGAAGCTCGAATTACTGAGTTAGAAGGTCTATAAGCATTAGTAAAAGGGAGGAAAGTCTAAAGTGGTACCCATAGAATAGACACTTAGAAAAAAAGTGACTACTCAATGGGTATTTTTTTGTATACTAAAAATGGGGTGGAAATAGAGTATGCGTAAAACCACGAACACCTAGATGACAGAGGAAAAAGAGGATAGACTAAAAAAAGCCAAGATCTGAAGATCAAGGCTCAAGAGTTTATACGTCTTTCTTTGAATGGAAACAATCAGCTGGTAAGCTAGATGACCATGGGAGAAGTGCCTCAATTTCTTGAGGATTATCTCTGTTAACGTTGGGAAGCTGCTCAAATAAATAGGTTAAGTAGTTGTATGGGACAATACCATTTTGTTTTGCAGTTAATACAATGCTATAGATCATACTGCTTGCAGTGGCACCCTTTGGTGTATTTGAAAAAAGCCAATTTTTTCGGGAATTTCAAACAGGGGATTCCAGGCAAGGTTTTGCTTACCGACATCACCTACATGCCCTATGGTGACTCTAAAATGGCCTAATTGTCGACCGTTAAAGATGCTTCTACCAATGAGATATTAGCGCATCATTTATCAGAACGCATTACGATAGATATTGCGACAACAACCATTGAAAAACTTATAAAAGGCAATAAACGATTACTCCATTTGGAGGCATTTATTCACTCTGACCAAGGGTGTCACTATACAAGCCCTATTTTTCAAAGGCTTCTTAAAAAATATAAATTGGATCAATCCATGTCGATAAAAGGTAATTATTGGGACAACGCTCCGCAAGAATCTTTTTTTGGTCATATGAAAAATGAGATTGATTATAAATCGTGTGCTTCTTTTTCCGAAGTTCAAAAGCTGGTTGGCAAATACATTCGTTACTACAATCATCATAGGTATCAATGGGGACTAAAAAAACTGACTCCTATTCAATTCAGGAATCAGCTTTTAGCTGCTTAACTCTCTTTTTTAAATTGTCCTTGACATGGACACCACTTTACATTGTGCTGCACTTTTTTAGTAAGGTATTATTACCGATTACCGTATTGTTTCTCAAAGTAATTTTGATAATCACCACTAATGATATTTTCCCACCACCATTTATTCTCAAGGTACCACTCAACAGTTTGGGCAATTCCAGTTTCGAATTTATATGTTGGTTTCCAGCCTAATTTCTCAAGCTTAGTTGGATCTATTGCATAGCGCTTATCATGACCAAGCCGGTCGCTAACAAACTCGATTAAATCTTCAGACTTGCCTAATGCATGAATAATTGTTCTGACAACATCAAGGTTTGTCACTTCATTATGACCACCGACATTGTAGACATCTCCGTTGACGCCTTCATGTAAAACAAGATCGATTGCAGAGCAGTGATCGAGCACATGTAACCAGTCACGAATATTACTTCCATTGCCGTATACAGGTACCTTTTCATCATTCAGGACACGAGAAATAGTCAAAGGAATCAACTTCTCAGGGAAGTGGAAAGGTCCGTAGTTATTTGAACACCGTGTAATATTGATCGGTAGGCCAAATGTTTCATGGTAGGCACGAACGATTAAATCTGATGATGCTTTGCTGGCACTGTACGGGCTGTTAGGCTCAAGTGGTGTCTGCTCAGTGAAGAAAGTCGTTGGATCGAAATCAAGCTCTCCATAGACTTCATCTGTTGATACATGAAGAAACTTTTTAATTGAAATCGCCTTAGCTGCATCCAATAAAACCTGCGTGCCAAGCACATTTGTGCGAATGAACACTTCTGGATCAGTAATTGAACGATCCACATGACTTTCGGCCGCGAAATGCACAACATAATCAAATTTTTCATTTTCAAAAAGCGTCATAATTGTAGGGCGGTCAGTAATGTCAGCCTTTACAAAATGATAGTTGTCTTTCTGTTCAATATCACGATGCTTCGTTAAGTCACCAGCATACGTCAATAAATCCAAGTTATAAATATCACATTGTGGGTACTTATTCACCATATATTGAACAAAGTTTCCACCAATAAAACCAGCACCGCCAGTTACAAGTATTTTCGTTTTACTCATCGTTATTTATCCTCTGTTTCTAGCACTTTGATGTAGTGCTGTAATGCGTCTTGCCATTTTGGCAAAAGTGTAAAACCGTTATCAATAAGCTTTTGCTTCGACATGCGTGAGTTTCCCGGTCTTGCTGCTTTCGTTGGGTAATCTGATGAAGGGATGCTATTGACTTTAACATCTTTGCCAGCCACACGGAAAATTTCTGCCGCAAACTCAGCCCACGAACAGAATCCTTCGTTTGTCGCATGATAGATGCCATACTGATCTGTTTGAATCATGTTCATTAATAATTTTGCTAAATCAAATGTGTAAGTAGGCGATCCGAATTGATCTCCAACAACATTCAATTCATTTCGTGTTTCGGCCAGCTTCAACATAGTTTTCACAAAGTTAAATCCATTATAGCCAAACACCCAAGAGATACGAACAATGAAATAATCTGTCAGGAGTTTTTGAACGACTTGTTCACCTTCAAGTTTTGTTTGTCCATAGTAATTGACAGGGTTAGTGGCGTCTGTCTCAACAAACGGTGTTTCACCTTGACCATCATAGACGTAGTCTGTGCTGATATAAATGAATTTCGTATGTAACTCTTTTGCGATTGTTGCTAAGGTTTTCGTTCCCACCACATTAACATTCCAGCAGAGGTCCTTATCATCTTCAGCCTTATCGACAGCAGTATACGCAGCGCAATGAATGATGGCATCGGGCTTTACTTCTCTGACGTACTTGCTTGTTGCATCTTGGTCAGTGATGTCTAAATGCTCCACACCAATTCCAATCATGTCAAAGCCAAGCGATTTTCCTTCACGAACAACATCAAAGCCTAGTTGCCCTGTATAGCCAGTTACTAAAATTTTCATGATCTATTCTCCAAATGTAAAATTATTTTCAGCATCACGAAGTGTTGGTGCTGCCTTGTCCTTATCAGAAAGAACAGGAGTCACATCCATTGGCCATTCGATACCGATCTCGGGGTCGCTCCAAATAATACCACGGTCACACTCAGGTGAATATAGCTCATCTACTTTATACTGGACTTCAACATCATCTGTCAATGTCATAAAAGCATGAGCAAACCCCTGAGGAACAAGTAGTTGCTTCTTATTATCAGCATTTAACTCAATTCCAAACCATTGACCAAAAGTAGGGCTGCCTTTACGAATATCAACGGCCACATCAAAAATGGCACCGCGCGTACAACGAACTAGCTTCGTTTGCGCCTTGGGATTTAGCTGATAGTGTAAACCACGTAGCGTTCCTTTTGTAGCTGAGTAAGAATGATTATCTTGAACAAATGTATGATCAAGCCCAGCTTTCTTAAATTGTTCGACGCTATACGTCTCAGTGAACCAGCCACGGTGATCACCAAATACTTTTGGTGTAATCACTTTAACGCCTGGTAATTTTGTATCGTTTATTTCCATCATATTCACTCTTTCTTAATGTTTAATTTTACCGTCAGCCACTTTTTGTAAATATTGACCGTAGCCATTTTTACTCATAAGTTTAGCACTTTCAAGTAATTCTTTTTTACCAATCCAGCCATTAATATAGGCGATTTCCTCTAGCGCTGCAATTTTAACCCCTTGATGATCTTCAATTGTTTTAACGAAGTTAGTCGCATCTACAAGTGTTTGATGTGTGCCAGTATCAAGCCAAGTAAATCCTCTACCTAATAGCTGAACATTTAGCTCACCCAATTGAAGATAAGCATCATTGATATCTGTAATTTCAAGCTCACCACGAGCTGAAGGTTTGACGTTTTTAGCGATCTCAACAACGCGGTTGTCATAGAAATACAGGCCTGTAATTGCATAATTAGATTTCGGATGTTCCGGTTTTTCTTCTACACTAAGCACTTTACCATTTGGATCAAATTCGACAATACCAAATCGCTCAGGGTCTTTGACATGGTAACCAAATACGGTTGCACCTGTCGGCTTAGCAGCAGCTTGCTGCAGGATTTTACGCATGCCACTACCATAATAAACATTATCGCCAAGAATCATGGCAACTGAGTCATCACCAATAAATTCAGCACCCAAAATAAATGCTTGTGCTAAGCCTTCCGGTTTCTCCTGCACTTTATATTGTAAGGAGATACCAAAATGAGAGCCATCTCCAAATAGATGTTCATATTTAGGCGTATCTTCTGGAGTTGAGATAATTAAAATCTCTCTAATGCCAGCTAACATCAGTGTAGATAAGGGATAGTAGATCATCGGTTTGTCGTAAATGGGTAATAGCTGCTTACTAGTGACCATTGTTAATGGATATAGCCGTGTTCCACTGCCACCTGCTAGAATAATACCTTTCATTTTCGATTGCTCCTTTTTCATTCTTATTTTTTAAGGTAAACATTTTAACTTTCATTATACGGTTTATTCATTTACTTTTAAGTAAACAACAATACAATTATACCATGATAAAATCCAGTGGGAAGCACAAAAATTACCTTTAATTAAAGAACATTCGTATTATACCACGATAAAATGTTGATTAGGCATACAAAAATCAGTTGATTCTTCTTTGGACAGAAAAGTTGTTCCCCCCTCAGAGCGAAGAAACAATTTTCGATACTATACGCATAGAAAGCCTCTTATAAAGTATCTATTTAAAGATACTATCGAATAATCCTGCAATCATCTGCTTTAAATTAGAAAGTCAAATCAATTGACTTGCGATTTAATAAGCAATAAAGTAGACATTGTAAACAAAATTCGATTTGGAGGAACAATAATATGACAATTTTCGATTATGCATTGCCATTGACAAATGGGAAAGAATTCTCATTAAGCGAGCACAAGAATGAAGTTTTTCTTTTTGTAAATACAGCCAGCAAATGTGGTTTTACACCTCAATATGAAGGATTAGAAAAATTACATCGTCAATATAAAGACCAAGGGTTAACAGTTGTCGGGTGCGTATGTAATCAATTTGGAGAGCAAGCGCCTGGTACGAGTGAAGAAGAGCATAGTTTCTGCAACTTAAATTTTGGCGTGACCTTTCCACTAACTGAAAAGCTGGATGTAAATGGTGAGAACGCGCATCCATTATTCAAACACTTGACTTCTGTTACTGAGTTTGGCGGATTTGGAAGCAATGACACGCTGCAAGGAATTGTTGAGACGAAATTTGGTGTTGATTTTACAGATACGCACTCCGTAAAATGGAACTTCACAAAGTTTCTTGTTGACCGCGCGGGAAATGTTACTCGTTTCGAGCCAACTACTGCACCAGAAGAAATGGAAGCTGCGATTGAAAAAGCGTTAAAATAATTCAGATAAGAAAAGGCGATGATTGCTTCTGTCATAAGAAGTGCCGTCGCCTTTTTATATTTACCCAAGTAGTTTACTTTTAATAAATTGTAAGTACAGTTGTACAACATTGATATCTGACAAGCTAATTAATGACCGGCTGCCTACGACATCTTCAATTTCATTGAGTAGGGGATCACCGTTTGCCTGATAGATAAAATCAATCCCCACTAAACCGAATTCAAACATTTGCGTTAGGCGACTAACAATGGCTTTTTCCTTTTCGCCTAGTGTGACGATTTCAGCATGTCCACCAAGGGATAAATTAGCTCGGAAATCTGTTTCACTTGTTCGAAGAACTGTACCAATCACCTCTTTTCCGAGGATAAATGCACGCACATCCTTACCTTGCATAACTAACTGCTGTGCAATCATCTGGCCACCGCCAGAAAACTGGGTCTGGTCTTGGACAAGCTCAACGCCAATGCCGCCACTACCGTTTCTTGTTTTCGTCACAAATGGTGGTGCAAGTGGTACAGCTTGATTTTCCGCAAGATAAATAGTATCAGCCATCGGGATGCCAAGCATCGTGGCAATTTGTGCTGTTTTCGCTTTATCATTACAAAGCTCAGAAACAATTGCAGAATTAAAAGTTTTAAATCCAACGAGCTCTAATTGTCGTGTGAAAAGGGGATCGATACAACGGACAATGGCAAAATTGCGAATGATTTTCTCACCGTGAAAACCCCTGACAAATGGTTGTCCATTTTCAATACCAATGAAAAGCTCTTCGCGATAAACAAGATCAAGTTTAATCCCAAGCGTCTTTGCTTCGGCTAGCATTTGGTCAATATACGCACCATTCTTATGCGCATGTTCTTTCGTATACACTAGCAATCCACTTAACATTCTCATTCTCCGTTCATTTAGCCTTATTTTTGTAGAATTTAATCCGATAACTGCTGCAAACAATAGTCTATCATAAAAGAAGCAACGTTAATGCCTGTGGTATAATAAATATTCATTAAATGTGCATTGGCGTTTACTTCACAGACAAGTGGGCCCTCATCACCAAAAAGTAAATCCACACCAGCAAAGGCGGATTTTGTTGCCTGCGCAGCCCGAATGGCAAGTTCAATTTCTTCTGTGCTTGGCTGGTAAGGGGACAGCTTACCGCCTTGATTGGCATTGGCCCGAAAATCAGTTTCCGAATGACGGTACATGGCGGCGACATATTGATCACCAACGATATTGATGCGCACATCTTTTCCGTGACTCGCCCCAATATATTGTTGCAGTAAAAATGGAATAGAACCGAGTCTCTGCACTTTTTCAAATAGTGCCTGCTCATTTTCAAGTAAATAAACTTGGTCGCCAAAAGAACCATGTGCTTCTTTTAAAATGAGTGGGAAAGTCAGAGAATTAGCGACTTCTCTGAAAAAGAACTTATTTTGATGTTGCATCCCTGTGAAAAGGAATGGCGCAAAGATCGTAGTGGGCGTTTGGATTGCTGCATCAGATAAGGCTAAATGGGTTTTAATTTTGTTATCACAAATATCAATCGCCTCAGCCGAGTTCCAGACTGGTATGCCTAGTTTCTCAAGGTGCGTGGCAAGATGGACATCCTTATCCATAAACAGTACGAAATCAGGCAAAGCCCGTTCCCCAATTAGTGTGGGCTTACCTCCCTCAATACAAGGGATTAGCGAATCATTTTTGATAATTTCAGCATCAACTTGCTTTTCAAGCGCAGCATCACGGATAAATTGATGTAATGCGGCGAACTTTGGGAGAGTAAGAGCCCCATTGACAACAATCCAACATTTTTTCATAAAAAACATCCTTATAGATAATAGGTGAGCTATGTATTTTAAATCGGTTGAAGAGATAGAGACTTATCTCGAAAAAAAACAATTTTCCCTAGGAATTGACTTGACGCTAGATCGAATGGATCGCGATTGTCAGTTGCTTGGAAATCCAGAAAAACAATTAAAGGTGATTCATTATGCTGGTTCCAATGGGAAAGGGTCTACGCTTCATTATAATCAAGAAATACTGTTAAGCCAAGGCTATTCTGTCGCTAGCTATACTTCGCCTGCACAACAATTTGTTTACGATCAATTGAAGCTGAATGGCATGCCGATGACAGCAGAAGTGTTTGTGAGTGAGATGAATCAGCTGATTGATCGGTTAGGCATCGATAATGAACTAACTGAATATGAACTGGTTACGCTTCTTGCTTTTCAATACTTTGCAAAAGCAAACTGTGATTTTGCGCTCATTGAGGTCGGTATGGGCGGGCGACTGGATGCAACCAATGTTGTTTACCCACTTGTATCAGTTATTACGACCATTTCATTAGAACATACACAATTTTTAGGCGATACGTTCGCACAAATTACAGCAGAAAAAGCAGGCATTATTAAAGAAAGCGTGCCAGTTGTCATAGGCAAGGTTCCAGCTGATGCCAGAAAGGTGATTCGCTCAGTGTCTGCAGAAAAACATGCAAAGTGTTTATTTTTAGGAGAGGCGTTTTCTGCATCAAGGGTGGAGAGTGGACTATTTAATGAGCAAGCGCTAAGTGAACGCCCGGGTCCATTGGAGAAAATAGCTGCTACAGTAAATCGAACGATTAAACATAGAGAAATTTTTACATTCAATCGCAATGGAAAATCTATTATTGACCAGCTCGCAATTCAAATGGTTGGAAGTCATCAAATTGAGAATGCAGCAGTTGCTGTCATGGTTTGCGAAATATTAAAAGCAGAACATGCAATTGAAATCAGTGAAAATGCGATTAGGAGTGGTTTAGCAAATGCCAAGTGGGCAGGGCGGTTTGAACTCCTTTCTAGCAAGTCAGTTATTTTATTAGATGGTGCCCATAATCCTGATGGAATCAGGGTTTTTATTCAGTGCTTATCTGAATATTATCCTCATTATCACTATAAAATTGTTTTCTCCTGTCTTAAAGACAAGGATGTGACGACAATGATCGCTCAGCTTGATGATATTGCGAGTTCCCTTACTTTCACAGAAATGAAACACAAGCGAAGTGCGACTGCAACTGATTTGTTTGCGATTTCAAACCATATGCAGAAAAAAATCGAACTTGACTATGCCGCTATTTTCTCAGAAAAGCTAGCAGATAATGAATTACTAGCCATCGTGGGCTCACTGCAATTTATCAAAGAAATTCGTGCTTACTTTAATCAGTGATGCTGACGACTGTTGCATATTTCATAAGACTGATTCTTGGGCAGGTAATTCAGAAAAACACCTTGCGATAACAGCATTGCAGATTGTGCATGACCTAGGAAATGAAAAGAAACTAGGGCGTGTCTGAAAAAGATTTATGAAAGATTTTTGAAGAATTTTCTGATTAGCTTTATCGAAAAAAATCTTAAATTTTTCCGATATTTGCGTTTTTTTCTCCGCGCGATTCAAAAAAATTTGTCAAACCCCTCTCTTATAATTGTTTTCGGATACACTTAAGAAAATTGTCAAAATATTTTTCGAACGAGCCGACAAATAGCTCGTTCTTTTTTACAGTCAGTTGATTATGATAGGGGTACTATGTAGTTGGAGGTGCCTCGTGAATAATAGTAGTAGAATCCAGGTGAAACTAGATCAAAATCAATCGCAAACATCAGAAAAATCAGTGCAGCAAAACGGATTAGATTTCAACTGGAGTTTTCCAACAGACTTGAAATTCTCGCAGTTTGACGATGTGGAACCGGTTGTAACGACCTTTGACAATCTAGCCATAGAATCAAAACAACCTGTATCTGCCCGGGGGGTACTTGCTAGAATTGCGATTCCAGTTGTGATTGCGATTTTAATCGGTAGTTTACTTGGCTATAGCTCACTTAACTTAATTAAAAATCAGTTAAGCTCAGACAAACAACCACCAAGTTCAGTAGCGGCTGTTGCCACTTCGAGTAATGACGCTTTTCTTGAGAAAAATGTAAAAGTTTCTTTTGTGCAATCGGGTGTGTTTTCTACTAAAGAGTCAGCTACTACCACAGCGAAGGAATTACCAAATGGCACGCCTCATCTAGTGCTAAAACTCGATCAAAAATACTATTTATTTGTAGGCGTTGCCAGTTCAATTGAGCAGGCGAAGGCTCTTGCACAGGGGTTTAAAACAGCGAGCGGTACAGCTTACTGGAAAGATGTCCAGATCAACGGGAAATCAACAGAGAGATTCCGAGGACAACAGCTAGAACAATTAAAAGTACTCCAGTCAAATATCCAAGTTATGATTGCTGCTGTTGGAGCAGAAAGAATGAGTACGCCGTTAATGGAGTGGCATACAGATGACGTGACAGGTACTGAAAAAGGGAAGCTAGGTCAATTAATTCAATTAAATGACGAAATTATTTCAAGCTTTCGTGCTTACAGCAAATCAAGAACAACAGAAAAGTTGGCGGAAACAGAACAAAAAATACTTGATTTCTTGAAGATATATCAATCTTTATGATCCAAATAACATCAATTAGTATACGCGCCAGAATGATTGTAGCATCAGAAGCATTTTGGTAAAATAGTTGTGGAGCATGAACGACATTTTAGTTAAATTGTTGTGAGGATGATTTCATCAGAAGAACTTTTAACGGTGATGAAATAATTGACATTTTGAGTATGAATGACGTCCATGTTTCACAAATTGTAAGGAGGAAATTGTTTGAAAGAATCGTCAGAAATGATACGGGATCATCATAAAGATGATCGTCCCCGGGAAAGAATTATTCACAACGGTCCACAGAGTTTGTCGAATCGTGAGTTGTTAGCCATTCTACTTAGAACTGGTAGCCAGCGTGAATCAGTTTTACAACTCGCAGGAAGGGTTTTAGAGAAATTCGAAGGATTGCGTAATATCAAGGGTGCATCCATCGAAGAAATCACTCAAATCAAAGGGATTGGCGAAGCAAAAGCCGCCCAAATATTTGCTGCAGTGGAACTAGGACGAAGGCTAAATCAGCTTCAGTTTTCAGAAGGATTTGTGATCAAGTCACCTGCAGATATCGCCAACTACCTCATGCAAGAACTCCGTTTTTTACAGCAAGAACATTTTGTTGTGTTGTACCTCAATTCTAAGAATCAGATTATCCATAAGCAATCTATATTCATTGGTAGTTTAAATAGATCGATCGTCCATCCACGTGAGATTTTCCGCGAAGCAGTACGAAGATCTGCTGCTAATTTTATTTGTGCGCATAATCACCGTGCGACATGTTCGTGACTGAAAAGGTTACGCATATTTTTGTTAATCAGGCATTTCGCTGATTGATCGGGTATGAACTCTTCACTTGATAGGTAGAAAGAAGGGGTAACGCCTAGAAATGCCTACTCTAATACTCCGACATGCAATATCCTAGTGTGAAGGGGGTATGGTGTGAAGCTCGGTGAAGTCGGCTGAAGGTTGTCGTAGCTAGTAACCGAAACCCAATCAGAGATGGTTGGTACAACTGATAGGCCGGGAGTCGTTAAAAACTTAATAAGGTGAGCATGTGGTCAAACACTGACAAATCAGCGAAGGAAATGCCTAATGCACACATCTAGAAATGGATGGACTTGATTCGAAAACAAGTGCGTTTTGTGGGCGAGTAAGACGGTGGTTTCGAAAGCACCATGCACTGTTAAAGGCAGTGGAGAGAACGCTAGGCAAGAGCTGACACCTACGTTAAGACATTGATAGGGTGAAGGGAACATGGAAAGCTATCAACACGGAGGGGCACAGCTCTGTGATGTGGTAGGAAGGAAACCGTTTCACTAGGATAACTTTCTTTTATGGTAGTGAGAGTAGAGGCACGAGCCAAGACATTTCTGTAATAGAGATCGAGCAACAGCCTCAAGTCGTTCGGCTGACAAATTTTTAATTAAATCAATCTAAAAAAAGTGCATCTGACTTTGCACTTAGCCAAATGATTTGGTTGATGACAGTCCGTGCGATGGAACGCCGTGTGCGGTGAAAATCGCATGCACGGTGTGGAGCAAGGGAACAGGTGGAGATGGTATCAAAGCCTTACCTATTGCTATCATCTGGAGATCCAACCCCATCTAGGGAAGACATTGAGGTAACGAAAAGATTGGTAGAGACAGGTGATTTAATGGGGATAACACTCCTTGACCACGTTGTCATTGGAGATAACAAATTTATCAGTCTGCGTGAGGAAGGTTATATTTGATTGCCCCTGAAAGAAGTTCACGAAGTTATCGGAAAGAAAATTGGTAAGATATCAATTTCTCTCATAATCTCGGTCTTTGCCTCATATATTTAGACAACTATTATGAGGCAAAGGAATAAATGTCATGAAAAATACTAGAGCTGAAGAAATCAAAAAAAGAATTGCTGATAGACGAAAACACGCTTTGTCTACAACGGCCTGGACGATGCTTGAAGAAAAAGCGCATTCACCTCATCTGAATTATTCATCCTATCATTTTGATGATCAAGTGGACCAACCGGATAAAGGAAAACCAGAGGTGAATCGATTGATGCTAAGAATGCTACTATCGATATGCCTTATAGTTGTGATGGCAGTGATTTATTTTTTCCCTAGTAAGCAACTTGAGCCAGTGCAGAAGCAGATTAATCAAGCAATGGAAACCAATTTTCAATTTGCAATGGTTTCAGATTGGATTTCTAAAAGAGCAGGTGACATGTACGCTATTTTGCCAAATGCCTCTTCAAAAGCAAATCAAGGTGAAGCAGTAACGGTATCAGGGAAACTAATTGAAACTTTTAAAGAAAATGGCAAAGGGATTATGGTGGAGACGACAAATGGGGTGACAGTTAAAACGATTGCTGCTGGTGTTGTTATTTTTGCTGGTGAGGATAAAAAATATGGAAAAACAGTCATCGTCCAGCAAGCCGATAAGATGAATGTTTGGTATGGTAATTTATCTGATGTAAGTGTAACGCTTTATCAGCATGTTGATAAGGGAAGCGCTATTGGCACAGTTTCCGAGGGGAAGACTAGTGACCATGGCGAATATTATTTTGCGATTGAGAAGGAAAATCATTTTGTCGACCCTATTCAGGTGATTTCACTTGATTGAGTTCATTCACCTGATCAAAAAAATGAGGATCCATTCATTTACGTGGATTCTCATTTGCCTTAGCTTGTTGACGGCACAATTTATGGAGATCGTAATTATTTTATTGATTGTCATCGTACACGAATTTGGACATGCCGTTGTAGCTTCTTTTTATAAATGGGAGATCAATCGCATCATGATTTTGCCATTTGGTGGGGAGGTAGCAACCGATGACTTTGGCCATAAGCCTTTAAAAGAAGAATTCTACGTGATTCTTGCTGGTCCACTGCAACATCTTTTCCTTTTTCTTTTTTCAGAAATGATCCATCGCGCTGGTCTATTTGCGGGGGACTATTTTCAATTTTTTCAACAAATGAATGTCATGATTTTACTCACGAATCTCTTGCCAATTTGGCCATTAGATGGTGGTAAATTACTATTTTTAGCAGTGTCGAAAAAATTCACTTTCATCAAATCACATTTGTACACTTTGCAGTTTTCATTTATCTTTATGCTTGGATTCTTTGCCTGGTTTCTGTTAGTGACACCGTTTCATATCAACGGCTGGCTATTTTCTAGTTTCATTTTTGTTTCCTTATGGAAAGCATTTCGGCAACAGCGCTATTACTTCCTACGATTCCTACTTAGAAAAGGGGTGTGGGGTGCACGAAAACAATTAGTTGTGCATCCGGAAACAAGGATTAGTCAAGTGCTTGAAAAATTCTATAAAGATCGATACCACACGATTGTTGTAAAAGATGAACAGACGGAACTATCCACACTGACAGAGCGGCGTGTCATAACAGCTTTTTTTAATCATGAATTTCCCTATCAAACAATAGGGGAACTGGTTGACTAGTCTTCCTATTTGTGTTACGATTCATTGGTATGTTTGTAGCACCCAAATGCTACAACCGCACAGAGTAGGTCTTAAGCTTTGCATATGCAAAACGCCTACGAAGGCGAGTCTTAGAGAAGATACTTTTAGAAAAGTGTCTGAAAATATGAGGAGGTGCGAGAATATGTACGCAATTATTGAAACTGGTGGAAAACAGTTAAAAGTAGAAGTTGGTCAAGCAATTTATATTGAAAAGCTTGATGCAGCTGCAGGCGATGTTGTTACTTTTGATAAAGTATTGTTTGTAGGTGGCGATTCAGTAAAAGTGGGTGAACCAGTTATTGCTGGAGCAACTGTTACTGCAAAAGTTGAAAAACAAGGTAAGCAAAAGAAAATCATCGTTTTCAAATATAAAGCAAAAAAGAATTACCGTAAAAAGCAAGGTCATCGTCAACCGTATACAAAAGTCACAATTGAAGCAATCAATGCTTAATCCTCGATGATACAAGTAACGATTGAACATACGAACGATACAATCGACCAATTCACGGTAGAAGGACATGCTGAATCAGCGCCTTACGGTCAAGATTTGGTATGCGCAGCAGTGACCTCTGTTACGGCTGGTACCGTTAATGCAATAGAAAAAATGACAAATACGCTCCCTAATGTGAAATTGGATGAAGAAGGCGGATTTTTGCAATACTTTGTTCCAAAGGATGCAGAAGAAACGACGATGAAAACTATTCAACTTCTATTAGAGGCTATGATCATCTCATTAGAAACAATCGCAGAAGAAAATAACCAATACATTAAAATTATCCACAAGAAATAGGAGGTGGGCAATATGTTGAAATTAGGACTTCAATTTTTCGCATCGAAAAAAGGTGCTGGTTCTACAAAGAACGGTCGTGATTCACATTCAAAACGTCTTGGCGCAAAGCGTGCAGATGGACAATTTGTAACTGGTGGTTCAATTCTTTACCGCCAACGTGGTACAAGAATCTACCCAGGTCTAAATGTTGGTCTTGGTAGTGACGATACACTATACGCAAAGATTGATGGCGTTGTCAAATTCGAGCGTTTTGGTCGTGAAAGAAAAAAAGTTAGCGTTTATCCAACAGCTGTTGAAGCGTAAGCTCTAATACGAGACTCTAGCCATTATGGTTAGAGTCTTTTCATTGTGATATAATTGCAAAGCTAGCGTATGTCATAATGAATGATGGTGGATTATAATTTAAAAATTCGAGTGATTTAAAGTTTATGGAATTCGTTTAAAAGGTGGATGCAAATGTTTATCGATCAGGTGAAAATATATGTGAAAGCAGGCGATGGTGGCAATGGAATGGTTGCTTTTCGTCGTGAGAAATATGTGCCATTGGGTGGTCCAGCAGGTGGTGATGGTGGTAATGGCGCCGACGTCATCTTTGAAGTAGATGAAGGTCTGCGTACTTTGATGGATTTTCGTTACAAGCGCCATTTCAAAGCCCCTCGTGGGGAAAATGGGATGTCAAAGAATATGCATGGTAAGAATGCTGAATCAATGGTAGTCAAAGTTCCACCAGGCACAGTTGTAACTGATCTCGATTCTAATCATGTAATTGCAGATTTAACTAAACATTGCGAGCAGGCCGTTATTGCTCAAGCAGGCCGTGGTGGTCGAGGTAATTCAAGATTCGCCACTGCAGCAAATCCTGCACCTGAGCTCTCTGAAAATGGTGAGCCTGGGCAAGAGCGAAACATCCAGATGGAGTTGAAATTACTAGCTGATGTAGGCTTGGTTGGTTTTCCAAGTGTAGGGAAATCGACACTGCTGTCAGTTGTGTCAGCGGCAAGACCGAAAATTGCTGATTATCATTTTACAACGATTGTGCCGAATTTAGGAATGGTTAGCGTGCCGGATGGTAGAAGTTTTGTCCTTGCAGATTTACCAGGGCTCATTGAGGGAGCACATCAAGGCGTTGGACTCGGTCATCAATTCTTACGCCATATTGAGCGAACACGTGTCATTGTTCATGTCATTGATATGTCAGGTGCAGAAGGACGTGATCCTTACCAAGATTACCTGACGATTAATGCAGAACTGAAAGAATACAATCTTAGACTCACTGAGAGGCCACAAATTATTGCAGCAAATAAAATGGACCATGAAGATTCTAAGGTCAATTTGATTGCTTTTAGTGAACAAGTTGGTGCAGATGTCCCGATTTTCCCAATTTCAGCTGTGACACAGACAGGGATTAAAGAACTATTGTTCCAAGTTGCTGATAAAGTAGACACTACAGCTGCTTTCTCGTTGGATTACGCAGAGGAAGAAGCAGCGAACGAGCGTGTTATTTATAAATTTGAAGCGCCTGAAGCAGATTTTCATATTTCTCGTGATGATGATGGTGCGTGGCTCTTGACTGGTGACAAAATTGAACGGCTCTTTAAAATGACGAACCTTGAGCGTGATGATTCGATCAGACGATTTGCTCGTCAACTCAGAACAATGGGTGTGGATGATGCACTAAGAGCGAGAGGTGCAGTCAACGGAGATACCGTTCGTCTTCTGAAATACGAGTTCGAAATTATGGATTAGTCTGTCAGTTAAATGAATCGGAATTGTCAAATCGATAATTGAAGGCTGAGTAGTACTTTGCTCAGCCTTTAGAATTTTCTTTTGAAATCAATTTTAGAACAGTTAGGCTTCTTTTGTACAGTGATAAGCGAATTTAGGCAAACAGTTGCTATGGGTTACGGAATCCCTTTCAGAAATTGCGAGTCAGAAGCGTACAACTGTGGTAAAATAAATATCAATTCAAAATGAAAGGGGAGCGCTATGGATAAACATAAAAGAAGCAAGAAATTAATTGTGATTTATGTTGTATTAATGTTGCTTGTCATCATTAGTGCAGTTGTTGAGTTTGTTCAAGAAGACTATAGTAACGTGTTTATCTGTGTGTTAACCTTGATCATGTTTATGCTTCCATCGATTATCAGCAGGCGGATTAAGATAGAATTGCCAAATACGCTAGAAGCGATTATTCTATTATTTATTTTTGCATCAGAAATTTTGGGAGAGATTAATGCATTTTACATTCAATTTCCCCGCTGGGACGATATGCTCCACACATTAAATGGGTTTTTGATGGGTGCGATTGGTTTTGCACTTATCGATATTTTAAATAGGGACAAAAAGGTCAAAGTAAACCTGTCCCCACTCTATGTTGCGATATCGGCTTTCTGTTTTTCAATGACGATTGGTGTTATGTGGGAGTTTTTCGAATACGGAATGGACGAATATTTTCAAAAAGATATGCAAAAGGACACTGCAATTACGCAAATCACTTCTGTTATGTTCAGTCCAGGTGGTGAAAACGAGGCTATTACAGTACCAATTAAGGACGTAGTGGTCAATGGGGAAGAGTGGGACTATGGTGGCTATATTGACATCGGCCTAAAAGACACTATGCATGATCTCTGGGTTAACTTTATTGGTGCTGTTACTTTCTCGATTTTTGGTAGTCTTTACATCATGGGACGAAGCAAATTTGCTGGCAAATTTATTCCTCATGCCATTGGCAAGAGGCGAAGGCCAGAAGATAGTGGTCCGCCACTTTGAGAAGAAGATAAAATGATGAATCTAAATATGCAAGTGAAAAGGCTCTGAACAAAAAGTTCAGAGCCTTTTCTAGTATCTATTTACCCAGCTTCTTCATCTTCAAATTGACTATTGTACAGTTTTGTATAGAAACCGTCAGCTGCAATTAATTCATCATGAGAACCTTGTTCAACGATATCTCCATGATCCATGACTAAAATGAGGTCAGCATCACGAATGGTTGATAAACGATGGGCAATGATAAAACTTGTTTTGTCACCCATAAGATTTGCCAGTGCTCGTTGAATGAGTACTTCAGTTCTTGTATCAACTGAACTTGTTGCCTCATCGAGGATGAGAATAGTTGGATCTGCAAGGATTGCTCTTGCAATAGTCAGTAATTGCTTTTGTCCTTGTGATACATTACTTGCCTCTTCATTAAGAACCATTTGGTATCCATCAGGTAGCGTTCTGATGAAGTGATGTGCATGAGCGGCTTTAGCAGCTTCAAGGACTTCCTCATCAGTCGCATCTAGCCGACCATAACGTATATTTTCCATTATTGTGCCGTTGAATAGCCAGGTGTCTTGTAAAACCATTCCACATATTGCACGTAGGTCGTTTCTGCTGAATTCCTTAA
The DNA here is from genome assembly GCA_031554185.1 of Caryophanales bacterium. Classification (GTDB taxonomy): domain Bacteria; phylum Bacillota; class Bacilli; order JARBTR01; family JARBTR01; genus JAVBKE01. The sequence goes on along the minus strand of JAVBKE010000098.1, from coordinate 2,221 downwards.
TCTCGTGACCATCTACAAAGATACTGCCTGAATTCACATCGTAGAATCGCATTAGCAATTTGACTAGTGTTGTCTTGCCTGCGCCTGTTGGACCAACAATGGCAACCTTTTGTCCAGCTTTAATCTTTGCTGAGAAATTATTAATAATAATTTTATCTTCGTTATAACCAAAATGAACCTTCTCGAAGACAACATCGCCTTGAATATGGTCAAGTTTGATTGGTTTTCCAGTTTCTGCTATCTCTTCTTCTTCATCTAAAAACTCAAAGACGCGTTCAGCAGCTGCGGCAGTTTGTTGAAGCACATTGGCAATTTGAGCTGTCTGTGCAATCGGATAAGTGAATTGGCGCATATATTGGATGAACGCTTGAATATCACCGACACTGATCTTACCATTAACGGTGAGGAATCCACCTAGAATGGCAACAACAACATAGCCTAAGTTTCCGATAAAGGTCATGATTGGCATCATTAAACCTGATAGGTATTGTGATTTCCAAGCTGACTTATAAAGATTTTCGTTCAATGCATCGAATTTCTCAATGCTTTTTTCTTCACCATTAAAAGCTTTCATGACAACATGACCACCGTACATTTCCTCCACATGACCATTTACATGACCAAGGTGTTCTTGCTGACCGCGGAAATGCTTTTGCGACTGCTTAGTTACCAACATAATGAAAATCATTGAAATTGGTAATACCAGTAGGGCGACTAGCGTCATTTGCCAACTGATTGAGAACATCATGATGAGTGTTCCAATAATCGTAATTGTTGACGTAATGATTTGCGTCATACTTTGGTTCAGTGTGTTACTAATTGTATCCACGTCATTGGTGATGCGAGATAGAACTTCTCCGTGCGTACGTGTATCAAAGTACTTCAACGGAAGTTTATTCATTTTCTCAGAAATTGATTTTCTCATATCGTAGGATACTTTTTGGGAAATGCCAGACATAACCCACATTACTAAATATGAGAAAATGGAACTGATAACATACAAGGCGGTAAGGATAAGCAAGATTCGGCCGATGGCATCAAAATCGATTGCTGCACCAGGCTTTCCTGTGAATTTATCGGTTACACCTTCGAAAAGAATTGTAATTGCTTTACCACTGATTTTAGGTCCAACTACTGCAAAAATTGTACTAAAAACAGCGACGATTAATACGAAAATGATTCTCAGTTTATATTTTGCCAAGTAGAGGGCAAGGTTTTTCATTGTTTGTTTAAAATTCTTTGGTTTCTGCGGTGGCATCGCCATAGCACCCATTGGACCACCGCCACCCCTGCCTTGAGATCCACTAGTGCTCTGCGTTTTTTTATCTTCACTCATTGCCTAGTTCCTCCTTTGACAGTTGTGATTCTGCAATGTCTTTATAGACTGAGCAGTTTTCTAAAAGATATTCGTGTTTTCCGATACCAACAATTTCTCCCTCATCTAACACGATAATCTGATCAGCTTGCATAATCGTGCTAACACGCTGAGCGATTAACATAATCGTAGCATCTTTGACATTCGTGTGCAGTGCCTGGCGAAGAGCAGAGTCTGTTTTAAAGTCAAGCGCTGAGAAACTGTCATCGAAGATATAGAATTCAGCATCTTTCATTAAAGCTCTGGCAATTGATAGGCGTTGTTTTTGGCCACCAGATACGTTGGCACCACCTTGGGAAATGTTTGCCTGAAGTCCTTCTTCTTTTCCTGCAATGAAATCTTTTGCTTGAGCAATTTCAGTTGCTTTGGCAATTTCCTCTTGTGTCAGATTTTCATTAGCAAATTGGAAGTTGCTTTCTATTGTTCCAGAAAATAAAACCGTTTTCTGTGGAACATAGCCAATTTTGTTTCGAAGAACACCTTGATCTACTTGGCTAATGTCAGTTCCATCTATCAAGATTTTTCCGGAAGTGACATCGTACAGTCTTGGAATCAAATTGATTAAAGTTGATTTACCGGCACCAGTACTACCAATAATGGCTGTTGTTTCACCCTTATGCGCTCTAAAACTAATATTTTTTAATACATAATCTTCTGCACCAGGATATTTAAAGTTTACATTGTCAAAAACAAGCTCACCTTTTATTGATGAAGAAAATTCTAATGGTTTTTCATTATCGACAACTGTCGGTTTAGTGTCCAGTACTTCGCTAATTCTTTTTGCTGAAACAGAAGCAGAGTTTAACGAAGCTATTGCAAAAATCGGAATACCTTGTGTTGTGAAAC
>JAVBKE010000086.1:0-5566 GCA_031554185.1 Caryophanales bacterium | reverse complement strand
GGATGGGCACAAAAAAGCCGCTTGTTAGGCGGCCTCATGAATTGATGCTTTCAGTAATAACTTTTTGACTCTTCTGGCGTGGCGATGCTCCTTTTTTACCCCTTCCGATCGGGCTTTCTTTGAGCGCCTATTTTTGTACGTGTCAGAAGGGTAAGTGTCATGCCCTGGGCAGCAGCGCCCTGGGTCGCAAACATCAATAATTTCTCTCTTCATATGAATACCTAAAAAGAAGCCGCCACAATGGACGGCAATAAGGACAACGAGGGTTCAGTATCTGTTCTCAGGGAAAGCTGAAAGCAGATACGGAAGTTGGTTATTCAATTTCTACGCTGTAGCCTTCTTTGCGTTTTTGTTCTGCATATTGTCTGGCGCCGTTCCAGTCGTAACAGGTGCGACGACCAACTTCTGCACCGTTATGCGACCAGATAACGTGGTATCGCTTCATATCTATTCTCCTGTAGCCTTGCTGATAGCGGCACTATCGTTAATCTGTTCAATGACATGACTACGGGGCACAACAAGCTCCTCATCAAGCCACAACCTCGCATCATCAGCCTCTTTCTGCGTATCAAATCTGTACGCATCCCATAGCTGATTGAAGTACCCGGGCCCGCCCCAGTGAGTGCCGGTGAAATACATTTTGATACCGTCATCAATCGTATAAATGACAAACTCCTCACTCATCATTCACTCCAATCTGCATAAAAAAGGCCGCGCTAGGCGACCTGGGTTATTTCTAGTGACTCCAGTCGAGCGCCAGCAGTGAACGCCCAGAACATCCAGTGGTCTCTCGCGTCGCCCTCATCTTCGGCTTCGATAACTCGGTCGAACTGCTCATCGCTCCATTTACCAGTGCAGCGAAATTTATTCCCTTCATCCATAAACCACCTCTGACTATGCAGCCTGCTCTGGCTCAGTAATCACGGCGCTGAGCGTAAGGATTCGACCATCAGCTAAAATCCATTTCACTGGCTTGCCATCCTTGAGAAGCTTATCTGTTACTGCATTCATCGCGTCGTCGGTGACATCTGTCTTTTCACCTGTGAAAACTCTTGCCCCTTTAGCGGCTCCCTCAAATGGCTTGCTGCGCCCTGCATAAATTCTGCTTGTCATTGGCGAGTAGCCGATCGTCATTGGATTAGGCATTGTTAAAACCTCTTTCTGTGAAAAATGTCAGCCCAGACTCATAAGCAGCAATAAGCTGTATAGAATCTGGTTCGTTTTTTAGCTCTGGAGACCATGCTTTTTGTTGCTCAATGCCGAGCTTCAATTTCGCAACGATGACCCGCTCAATGTATTCGCGGCGGCTTTCAATTAACTCTGATGATGCACGGTTCATATAAAAGTTAAGTTGCTCAATCACGTATCACCTCGCGGTTACAGTTTCTGACTTACGATGCCCAGCGCTATACATCGCCACCTGTGGCAAACAAGTGGCGCCTGACTCTTCTTTAGGCTCACGCCAGTTTGGTGCACGGAGCGCCTGCTCAACTCTGTTCTTGCAGCCTGTCACTGTCATTGCTGCTTCTCGCGCTGCTGCACGTTTAGCGCGGCGGCGGTTTCTGGCGTTATCATCAGCCAGTATTGTCATTACGATTGTCATGCTGACCTCCGGTGATTAGCTTTGGTGATTGGATGGCCGGTGCTGATCTCCGGCTTACTGCTGGCCCCGCAGTAGATGGTAGCTATTGCTATCGACCCTATCTCGGCTGACCCGAGTCCGGTTTATTCCAGTGACGGCGTGATTAGTCAGTTTCGCTCTGCCCGATCCGTCACCTCGCGCATCAGCCTGCGCATTCATCCAATCCCAAAGCTAACAATTGGGATGCCACTACCCGTAGTGGCCACGCTCATGCCCTTGAGGTTCTGTCGCACGATGGCCGCTAATAACCGGTGCGCGTCTGGCTGTCGCGCTGCTTTACCGAAGCTACTTTTATTCATTAACCCTAACCAGATACTAAGCTGGCTCACGACGAGAGACTCGGGCGCAGGTTATTCCCCTGCGATTGCCGCCTTTCAGCTGCTGCGGCCTAACCGCTTTAGTGCACCATTTGGCACCTCCTTAGTTGGTTAAACTTTTCCCCGCATTTCGGCGGGAACAAACCCCATCAATGTTAAAGAGCATCACCGTCCTGGTGAGTAGTGCTTCCTGCTGATGGAGTAAAATTAGCATCATGCTAAATTATTGGCAAGCGCTCAGTGCTAAAAATTAGCGTATTTATGCTAAAGACATGATTTTAAGTGAGATAAATTTTAGCGGGGAGTTATAGCGATATTTTATAGGCAATAAAAAACCCGCCGAAGCGGGTTGAATTCAAATTCTACATTGTTGCCTTATGTCGGCAAGTGCATCTTTTAATCCTCGGAGTCCAAACGTCAATGTCACGCCTCCTCTATTATATTCACCATATCTAACCAGTAGCGAGCTTCCTGCTTCCATTTGATTCAGCATCTTAGAGTTAACGTGCGTTAACCCGGCGCTTCCATTGGAGTTCCTGATAACTTGAACGGGTATAGTATTGGCTTGAGACTTATCGATTCTATAGGTTATTAGCTCGTCAGTGATGATGTCATCAACGGCAATTAGAGACATGAAGATAGTTTTGCTACCACTTTCACATGAGAACTCCAAGGATTTCCCTGGTAACTCTTTTGCTTTAATGCTGGCCCTAGCTTTAACATGATCTGTCATTGGATCTACCTGATTGGTGGTAATCCAATTTTCATCATTGATTACATCTTTGTTAGATGCACAGCTTGTCCATTGCTCTGTTTTCTGGCTAATTCTGTCGGAAATTGCAAAATCTGTATTTTTTACATTGGCACCATAAACTTTAGATTTGTCGTCAGCAAAAAGAAGTTGCTCATTCTTTTTGGAGAGTTTAGGGCTTACTAGATAGGTTCCGTCTGGGCGAATGGCTTTAAAGCTGTTGGTATCAACATCGACAGACGCTCTCCCAAGAGGCGTGATGTTTTCAAGCGCGCCGCTTCTGATATTTCCAACAGAATAATCACAACTGAATTTTTCCGTGGCCAGCCCTTGAAATGAAATAAGCCCAAGAGCTATGCATATAATAGTTTTCACTTCAAAGTCCTTTTGGAATATGAGATCTAATTAATAATTAGTATGTGACAGATGACCAAAATACTCGTCCTATCACTCTAATATCAGATGCTGGACGTATTTCTTCAGGGTGTTCATCCGTGTTGTAGCTTCTGATTCTTACCATCCCACCAGGCATTGCATACAAAAGTTTTACTCTTAATAAATCACCGTAATCAATGGCATACATCTTCCCATCCTTGACCTCTTTACACCCCATATCCACACCAACGGTTGATCCATTTGGCAACACCGGCTCCATGCTATTACCAATGACCTCAACACATACAGCATCAGTAAACTGTATGTTGAGTTTCCGAAGTGTGGATTTTGCAAATCTCAACTTATATCCATTATGGTCTTCACGGAATGCGCTTCCTGTGCCAGCTGCAAGTTGTATTTCCTTCAGAAAAGGAATTTCAACCTCATCATCATCCAGATCAGTTTTACTATCCCACGGCTCTATATCACCGATAATTCTAGCTTCTGCATGATTCAATTCATTTTCGATTTCAGGATGAACCTGATCAAGCCAACCATGAGTCAATTCAAGGTTTGCCTCAATTTTCCTAGCCAGTTCATCGCCTAGGTTCCTTACTGCTCGGTCTCCTAAAATCTGACTAATTGTGGACGCAGATGTGCCGACCTTTTCTGCAAAGTCTGCCTTAGATAACCCGCTTCTTATGGCTAGGTTTTGCTGATGACGAAGGTTAGCCCGTCTGATGTCTTTTATGTCCATGCTCAAATCATCCCATCTTTTAGCACGACGATAAATATGCATAACGCTAAAGTCCTTCTTGATTTAAATTTAGCATGAAGCTAATATTTGTTATGCGTATTAGCATATGGAGTAACTATGGAAACCAACGTTACGCAGTTTGAACACATGAATGATCTGCTTCGCTGGCGCAAACAGGCAACGAAAGAGGATTGGGAAAAGCTAGCTAAGCTAGCAAAAACAACCCCTGGCAACCTTGACCAGTTGGCTTATGGATATCGTGGAGCATCAACTCAGAAGGCCAGTGATATTGCAAATGCCTCGCTGAGTTTTAGATTTCCTAAGCCTGTGACCAAAGAAGCAATAGCTTTTCCTCCAGTCAGAAAACCGGCTGGCAGCAAAGCCGCTTAAGTAACACCGCTCTTTAAAACTCTGAAGCCGCTCCCACCGAAATGTCGGAGCAACCAAAGTGACACGCTCACCGCATTGTCACGCAATTAACTAATTCAACAAGGGAAATACTACAAAATGGAACAGGCAAATCCACGCAAATCAACAACCATTGCGTTTATCGGTCGTCACCTGCTGTCTACCGCTCACCAGGCATTATCAAACACCCGTCAATCAGTAGTGGCAAAGCTGCTTAACGTAGCCGACTCCACCGTCCTGCGCAGAACAGAAAAGTACCCTGAGCTTATGGAAACTCTCGCCGCCAGCGGTGTAGAGGATTTCGTCATGAAGGGGGAAAAGAAATTACCGCTGGATCAGTACCGGTGGCTGATGACTGTAGCGATGGAGTTCGCGAAGTTGCAGTTGGAAACAACAAAAGAAAAGCCGCAAGAGAGCTGTAACTCCTTTGCGGCCTGATGCGAAAAGACTGGATCAATTCACAGGAGTAATCATACATGAAGAAACAGCGGTTTTACCAGGCTGGAGTACATAAAAATATCGAGCGTGAGAAATGTCTTCGCTCGGTAAGTCAGAAAGGGTGTGAGGCTCTCCGGGCGATGCTGGAGGAGAACAAGCGGAAACAGGAGAAGCCCCATGAGTAACGTCGCATACGCAACATTCGGCGCTCGTAAAGAGCAACTGGAGACGAGGGTGGCGAGTCTTGATGATGGCTATCTTCGGATAGCAACAACCATAGGTAAGCTGAAGCCAAAGCTTAAAATGGCAGGGCGTGAGCACCAGGTATTTGACGCTGTCATTTTCTGCACCTTTGGCTGGAATAAATCAGAAGACAAGGTAACAAATACATACCTGGCAGATATGACGGATCTGGATGATTCGGATGTGGCAGCAGCGTTGAATGTACTGGCTGAGAGAAGAATCATAAATCTCAGAAAAGTGGGAGGTTTTAAGCTGGTAAGCGTCAATGTGAACATAGACGAATGGCAGCTAAATAAGACCAAGAAAACACCACCAAAAATGTTGGGCGAAACCACCCAACAAGTTGGGCAAAAAAAGGTTTCAAGTTGGGTAAAACCACCCGACACCCTAAACAGTCTTACCCTAGACAATATAAAACATACCCTAACCCACGATGTGGGAATGCAGGGTGATGAAAAATTAACACCCCGTCAGGCAGGAACAAACCCGAGAGCTACCGGAACCAATCCGCGCTCTGCAATGCCAGCGTTCGATCGTGAACGACTGAAGAACACCTGGAACTGCAAAGCCGAAACATTCGGGCTACCAAAAATCCGCAGCGTCACCACCACTACGGAAAACGGCCTGAAGCGCCT
>JAVBKE010000133.1:0-3204 GCA_031554185.1 Caryophanales bacterium | reverse complement strand
AATACAATGCCGGTAAGAGATTCAAAATCGAATTAGCCATTCAAAAGGAACTGAGCAAATATTTGTGGTTTCGGTCTCTGTTGTCTGCTTATCGCTATTCTATTTGCCGCAGATCATGGCATTGTGGATTCTGGTGTAAGTCCATCTTCAAAAGAAGTCACTTGGCAGCAAGCGCTTAACTTTGTTGAAGGTGGTGGAGGGATTAACTTTCTGGTGCGACAACATGGATTTGATTTGTTGATTGTCGATTCTGGGGTTGATTATGACTTTGAGTGTGATGCCATCATCAATCGTAAAATCCGTAAAGGATCACGGAATTTCCTATATGAAGCGGCTATGACTGAGGCGGAGCTAAATCAGGCGATTGAAAGCGCAGTGGAACTGGTAGATGAATGCCATCAAGCTGGATGTAATGTTCTCTCTGTAGGAGAACTGGGAATGGCCAATACCTCAGCATCTTCTATGTGGATGAGCTATTTGACAGGGATTGATCTGAAAGAATGTGTGGGCGCTGGCTCTGGCTGGCCATCGGAGGGCATTCTCAATAAATATAAAATCTTACAGAGCGCCATGGATCATTACCAAGGTGATGCTTCTGCCTTAGACATCATGCGTTATTTTGGTGGCTATGAAATGGTGATGGCTGTGGGGGCGATGTTAAGAGCGGCAGAGCTTGGCATGACGATCTTAATTGATGGTTTCATTATGACCAATTGTATTTTGATGGCCAGCCAATTTAATCCTAATGTGCTGCATTATGCTATTTTTGGGCATCAGGGCGAAGAGATTGGGCATAAGTCATTATTAGAATATATGAAAGTACAGCCTTTATTGCAGCTACAGTTTAGGCTGGGTGAGGGCAGCGGCGCCATTTGTGCTTTTCCCATTATTGATTCAGGTGTAAGGATGATTAATGAAATGAAGTCCTTTGCTAATGCGGCAGTGACACAGGCTAATCCATGCTAAATTTTGTAGTGGCCATTGTTTTTTATACCCGTTTGACATTTTTCCGTACGGTTAGCATTCCGGACAATTATTTTAAAAATATTGTTTACTGCTGGCCTATTGCTGGATGGCTGACGGCATCTGTTATGGCTGGTGTGCTTTATTTGAGCTCTATGCTTTTTCCTGCTTATGTCGCGGTGGCATTAGCCATGATTAGCCGAGTCTTGCTGACTGGCGCTTTGCATGAAGATGGATTAGCTGATTTTTGTGATGGGTTTGGTGCGGGCACATCTAAAGAGCGGATTTTGGCGATTATGAAAGACAGCCATATAGGTTGCTATGGTGTACTTGGTTTGATTTTGTATGTTTTACTGCTTTATGCTTTACTTGCATCGTTACCGGCTTATTTGGCTTGTTTGGCAATATTGGCAGCAGACCCGTTTTGTAAAGGGCTTAGCTCAATGATTACGACGCGATTAAGCTATGCGCGCACGGCTGATGCAAGCAAACTTAAAGTGGTGTACAACCAGATGAGTGCTAAGTTTTTCATCATCGTGCTGGTTTTTGGTTTGATTCCATTTCTGGCGGTGTTTTCATTGATTGCTCCCATTTTCTATCTATCTGCTATTTTGCCCATCGTTCTGTTTTTTCTATTGACTGGGTTTATGAAAAGCAAAATACAAGGATATACAGGAGATTGTGCTGGAGCTTTGTTTATATTGCTTGAGCTGTCTTTTTATCTGTCATTTGTTGCTTTGACTGGATTTGTATGAAACTTTATTTGATTCGCCATACGTCTGTTGATGTACCTAAAGGGATTTGCTATGGATACAGCAATGTAGGTTTAAACAGTAGCTTCCCAGAGGAAGCTAATAAGGTGAGGCAGTACATAGAAGGCATTGGTTTTGATGCCGTTTACTCCAGCCCATTATTTCGTTGTGCTCAATTAACCCAGTATTGTGGTTTTGAAAATGCTATTTTTGATGCTCGCTTAAAAGAGCTTAATTTTGGCGACTGGGAAATGAAAGTGTGGGATGAAATTACAGATCCTAATTTAGAAAACTGGTATCAAAACTGGTTAAGTAATCCTGCAACTAATGGGGAATCTTTTATGGATCAGTATCAGCGTTTTAGTGGTTTTATGGCTGATTTACCCACTAGAGCTGAAAATGTTGCGGTATTTACGCATGGAGGCATCATTAATTGTGCCCGTGTGTATGCAGGTACTGCAACTTTTGAAAATGTGTTTAATGACACGCCTGATTATGGTTCGGTAACAGAATTAGACATGTCTCTTAGATTTGATCAAAGTAAAGGTTAGCATGATGCAAAAATTACGTCCTATTATGTTTGTGGGTACTGGCAGCGATGTGGGTAAAAGCATCATTGCCACTGCATTTTGTCGTGTTTTTAAGCAAGATGGATTCAATCCCGCCCCGTTTAAAGCACAAAATATGGCGAATAATTCGTATGCCACCCCTGAAGGATTAGAGATAGGACGGGCACAGGCAGTGCAGGCTGAAGCTGCTGGTGTGGATTGTCATACGGATATGAATCCATTATTGCTGAAACCTTCATCAAATCACACTTGTCAGGTGATCCTCAACGGTAAACCAACTGGCAATCAAAGTGCCTACCAGTATTTTCGCACCGAAGGCAGAGAAGAACTAAGGGCGCAGGTGAATGCTGCGTTTGATCGATTGGCAGATCGCTATAATCCTATTGTGATGGAAGGTGCAGGCAGCATCTCTGAGATTAATTTAAGAGAAGCGGATCTTGTAAATATGTCTATGGCTATGCATGCCAATGCATCTGTAATCCTAGTTGCAGATATAGACCGTGGCGGCGTGTTTGCCAGTGTTTATGGCTCTATTATGCTGTTAAGTGAAGAAGAGCGAAAATACATCAAAGGCATTTTGATCAATAAGTTTCGAGGCGATATTCGCTTGTTTGAGACGGGTGTCAAAATGATTGAAGAGCTTAGTGGCGTACCTGTTATTGGTGTGGTGCCATATTACAAAGACATCCATATTGAAGAAGAAGATTCGGTCGCTCTGCATACTAAGCAAATACAGGCCTCTCATGGAAAAATAAATATCGTGGTGGTGCTATTGCAGCATTTGTCTAACTTCACTGATTTTAATAGGCTAGAGCAAGATCCTAGAGTGCATCTGTATTACAGTAATAATGTAGATGAGATAGAGAAAGCTGACATTATTTTAATACCGGGTACCAAAAGTACCTTGGATGATCTTTATG
>JAVBKE010000015.1:0-3879 GCA_031554185.1 Caryophanales bacterium | reverse complement strand
ACGCTTGCCTGTAACGTCATGGTGCGCGTGGAGCCATCATCGACATCAAAGATTATCGGGTTGGCCATGTTAGCCAGCACGTTCGCGTTCAGCACATTCCCCAGCCCCACAGAAACCACCGAGAAGCCACTTTGCTGCGATGCGCCGTGGTTTACTGCTTCCACATCGGTGTTGTAGGTCAGTGCCGCGGTGTTATCCGTTGCCGTTACGCTGCTGGCTGGTGCGCCATTACCGAGTGTGACCACCAACTGAGCTGTGTCGCTGATACTGTTTTGGGTGATGGTGTAGCTGAAGTTTTCGGTGTGCCCGAGTACAGCCGCCGTGGTGTTATTCAACGTGTAGGTGTAAGTGCCGTTCTGGTTGATATGCAAAGTGCCGTACAACCCATTAATATCGGCACCGCCTGTGCCAACAGCCAGTACTTGCCCTTGTGCGTTAGTGACCGATGTGACAACCGTACCTGCCGGGGCGGTATCCTGCCCGCCGCTCGGGTCGATATCGGTTATGACGTTCCCCTGATGCGATGTTTCACCCGTCACAACACCTGGGCCAACTTGCTCAACGGCGACGTCGAGACTGGTTAGTGAACCGGTCGCCAGCAGATTAGTGTTGTAACTCAGCACGCGATAAGTGCCTTCAGGCAGGTTATCGACTTTGAACGTAATGCCGCTGGCCCCAATGGTTAACAGGTTGGCATATTGTGCCTGCGATGAGTCGTAAACGGTGGTCCATGCACCAGTGCCTGAATCGAACCGTTGAACGGCCACTTCCAGCGAGTTGAGTAGCGTCAGCACGATGCCGGTTGCGGCAGCTTCAATCGTGATATTCCCGGTTCCTGCGCCAACGTTAAACTGCACCTGCGCCGTGTCATTGCCGAGCACCTGTACTGAGTTGCCCAGCGCACCGACTAACAGCACGCCATAGTCGTTGTAATGGACCGGTGGCGAGACAGTCGCAGTGCTGCTCAGTGCCAAATCAATCACGTTGTCATTGGCGGCCAGTGGCAGAGTTGGTGCGATAGCGGTGACGGACGGCGACGTGTTGCCTGCGGCATCGCTGGCGGTCACTGAAAGCTGCTCGCCGCTAATTTCACGTGTTGGCAGTGTCAGGCTGTACGCCCCGCTGCCGTTAGCCGTGGTCGTGATAACGGTGCCACCAGGCAGCGTGATGTTTACTGTGCAGTTGGCTTCGGCAGTACCGCTGATAGTGGTGCCATCAGCACTGATGGTTGCCGTTGGTGTCAGTGGCGCGATGGTATCCACGGTAACGGTAATTGCCGTTGATGGGCTACCGGTGCCGTTGACGTTGGTGGCCGTTGCAGTAAAGGCATGAGATCCATCAGTGAGCGTGCCAGGTGTATAACTCCAGGTACCGTTCGTTGCTACGACGGTCCCCATCAACTGACCATTGTTATAGATACTGACGGTGGCACCGACGTCTGCCGTGCCGTTGATGGTTGGTGTGGCATCGTTGGTACTTTGCCCGTTAGCCACACCTCCGGTCACTGGCGCAGCATCATCCAGGATGCTGGTGATCACCGGCACGCCAGGTAATGCGGTGTTCGGTGCGCTAAACCCAGCAGAAGCGCCGGTGTTACCCGCGACATCCTGAGCAAAGGCGATCAGGGCTTGCGAGTTGGTCTGTGCAGGTGAAATTGATGCGCTAAATTTGCCGGTGCCATCAGCCGTCGCGGTGCCGAGAACAGCTCCTCCGCTGCCAGTAATGGTGACAAGACTGCCTGCTTCGGCATTCCCGGTCACGATGGTTCCCGTTCCATTAACGGTCATGCCCGTTGGTGCGGCTGGTGGCGTGATATCAACCACAATCACCGATGGCAGCGACGTGGTGCTGATGTTGCCCGCCACATCGGTAGCCGTCACGGTGAAGGTGTGGCTGCCTTCTGCCAGTACTGCCGTTGGTGAAGTGTAGGTCCAGTTGCCGCTGCCATCGGCGATGACGGTGGTATACAGCGCACCGTTATCGTAAATGGTGACCGTCGATCCCGCTTCTGCTGTGCCGTTGAGCGTTGGTCGGTTGTCGTTGGTGACTTGCCCGCTACCGAGCGCGTTATTCACCACGCCGCCCGCGACATCATCAACAATTGACGAAATAACCGGTGTGGTTGGGGCTGTGGTATCGACGGTAATGGCAAAACCGGTTGTCGGGCCACTGACGTTCCCCGCGGCATCCGTTGCGGTAAGCGTAAAGGTATGCAGGCCTGTCGTCAGCGGTGTGGTCGGCGTAAAGGTCCAAATGCCGCCAGCAGGAACCGTTACGGTGCCAATCGGTGCGCCGCCATCGAGGATGGTAATGGTCGTGCCCACTTCACCCGTGCCGCTGATCGTTGGGCGCGCATCGTTAGTGACTTGCCCATTTGTGAGGTTGGCGTTAAACACGCCGCCTGCCACATCGTCATACACAGTTGGCAGCGCAGGTGTTGCCGGTGTGCTGGTGTCGATAGTCAGTGTAAAGCTGCCAGAGACAGCCCCGACGTTACCTGCCGCATCGGTGGAGGTTGCCGTAAAGATATGCTGGCCATCGTTCCGGACTGGGGGTGTATAGCTCCAGGTGCCCGTCGCGCTGGCAGTCACTGTGTCGAGAAACACGCCATTGTCAGAAATACTCACTATCGAGTTGGCTTCTGCCGTCCCGCTCAGCAACGGCTGGTTGTCATTGGTCGACTGCCCATTGACCAGTGCGCCAGTGACCGGGCCGACATCATCAAACGCCTGAATAACAATCGGTGCCGTTGGTGCCGCCGTATCGACGATGATATTGAAAGTATTAGACGGTGAGCTGACATTGCCTGCGCTATCCGTTGCGGTCACAGTAAATGCGTGGTTGCCGTTAGTGAGTAGCGCACCCGGTGTGAAACTCCATGTACCGTCTGTGGCGCTGGCGTTAACGGTGCCAATCAGCGTGCCGTTGTCGTAGATTTTTACGCTCGCGCCGTTTTCTGCCGTACCGCTAATCAGTGGCTGGGTGTCATCAGTGGATTGGCCGCTGGTTAAATCACCTTTTTCAGTACCCACATCGTCTGCAATATTGGTAATAGCAGGAGTACCCGGTGCGGCCAAATCAACCACCACGTTAAAGATTGCCGATGGCGCACTTACGTTGCCTGCGGCATCTGTTGCGGTCACGGTCAGATTATGCGAGCCGCTAGTTAACGCGGTTGGTGGGGTAAAGCTCCAGGTGCCACCAGAGCCAACAGTTGCGGTGCCAAGCGGAGTAGGGTTACTGCCATCGTAAATTTTGATGGTGGAACCCACTTCTCCCGAACCGGTGATAGCAGGGCGCGTTTCGTTGGTCGGCTGGCCACTGGTGATCGGCCCAATATTTGGCGCGGTATTATCGGTAACCGTCACAATTAACGGTGCGGTTGGGGCGACAGAATCCACAACGACCGTGAAAGCGGAAGACGGATTACTGATATTTCCGGCGGCGTCAGTGGCGGTGACGGTCAGGCTATGGCTTCCCTGGCCGAGTGCAGTGGTCGGATCCAGAGACCACTCGCCATTTCCATTAGCCGTCGTCGTTCCAATAATCGTATTGCCATCTGTGAGCGTAATAACGGCATTGGCTTCACTGGTGCCGCTTAAGGTTGGCAGGGTGTCTTTTGTCGATTGCCCGCTTGTCAGCGTGACATTGCCCACTTGAGTCTGATCATCGACGACCAGTGTGATAGCCGGAACTATCGGTGCCGTTGTATCAATGACGGCATTAAAGGTGGTTACCGGGCTGACGTTGCCCGCGGTATCCGTGGTGATAATGGTCAGATTATGGCTGCCATCAGTTAGCGCTGGGTTCGGAGTGAAGTTCCAGTTACCTGTGCCATCAACCAGGGCAGTACCGATAACGTTACCGTTTTCACTAATG
>JAVBKE010000013.1:0-5244 GCA_031554185.1 Caryophanales bacterium | reverse complement strand
GGTACATAAAGAAGCGGATTTAGATGGATAAAATCCATTTGGATATCCTCATAAAGAGGTTCAAATTCTGCCACCTCACGAAAAACCTTTGGCTTAGAAACACTTCCCTCACGGCCGAAAAATAGCTCCTTCTCCCGATGCATCGCATACGTATGGCGAATGCTGTCTAGATATTGTATGTCGCCAAGCGTTACTGAGCCTGAGTAAGAGAGGATATTAATATCGATATAGTCTACTTTGGACATACGCTGCCACATTACTTTGCCCCTGGTGTAATCGCCGCAAAAGGTCCAATAATCCGTGATTCGGGCGGTGTATCAAAGGCTTAAAATAATTGAATCGACTGCGTATCGCCAATTTTGAAAAGTGAAGAACTAGCTACCGCTAACATTTGTATATTACCAATGGTCATTTCCTTATTCGTCACCTGAAAAATCATCATAAAATATCCTCCTACCTAAACACTAAATCAACATGCAATTTTATAAAAAAGTGCTGATAAAAATTCGAAACAATCTATTCGTTGTTATTCGGTACTGAGGGTCCGTTATTCGGAGCATCATTGATAAATTTCAGTATCGCAAAATCAATATCACGAATCAATTTCTCGCGAATTCGTTCAGTTACGATCGGTAAGCGATCGACAGTTCGGTCGTAGATTGGGGTTTGATCTAAGTATATATTTATTCGATTTGGTAATTGTCTGAGGATATCTTGAATGATGAACTCAGCAACTTGCTCATTAATAGGCCCATCTTTTGTAATCGTTGATTCGCGTAAGAGCTTTGCGCGTTCTTTTTCAAGATACTGAGAGATGTCATTAATCAGCTGCTGCACCAATAACTCACGATCTTGGAACATGAATGGTGTCAAAGGGTTTTGATGATTGACAGCGAGTGCCTCTAGATTTTCTGCGTCCGCTGGGTTAAGACCGATATTGAGCGTTCCCTCAAGTGTTTCCACTTTTAACTGATCGAACTTATATTCAATTTTATCGACATGGATCGCTGGACGATCGTTTAATTGAGCTACTTTGATGTGCAGTGAAGCCAATTCATTTTCAAGCTTTGCAATTTTCTGATCTTGCACCTTCATCATTTCTTGTACTTGAAAAAGATATGCGTTCCAATCAAACTGCATTGAATCGCCACCTTCCAATCAAAATACGCATTATGATGATTGTATGCAATTAGGCGCTTGGCTTAATCCCTTTTATATTTAAAAGGGATCAAAACATTCTTATTTGCCTCAGTCGCCTCTTCTGAAAAATTCCCGGTATTTGAAAGCTTTGAGACCGGTTTAATAATCCCAGCACTGCCGATTTGAAAAACACTTGAATTGACAATGGCGCTAATTTTGATCATATTAATTTGAATTGATTGCGTAATGTAAAAGTTCATTGTCATCCTTTCCTTTCTTACCATTTTTAGAACGTAAACGCAATTGGTTGGTCGAATCCGTCCTGATCATACGTATTAGTTGTACTGTAGTTGTTATCAATTGTCACTTTCTCTCCCGTATTAAATGACCCTGCGCCTGCAAAAGCTTTGGAAGTTGAAATGGGTGTCATTTTATAGACATCACCGACATTAAAAATGCCAGCGTTGGCAATTGATACAATCTGGATAACCCCAACAAGTGCGGGCATTTGAGCCACCTACTTTAGTTTGTGTCACTAATTTATGAATAAATGGGCAAAAGGGTGAGGAGGATTATAGTGATAACAGGTGAGGAAAAAAAAGCGACCAATGAAGGTCGCGGTTTGTTTGTTTAGTTAGTGCTGAGTTGAGACAGATTTATTGCCATTCTTTTTCTTCCCCACCGAATCAGCGACTTCTTGCATAGATTCTTTGACTAATAAATAAGTATTCAATTCTTTTAATAGTTGCAAAAGTGTTGCTCGGTTAACGAATTCCTCTTTTGAATTCGGAAGTGGTAAAGTGACTATCATCGCAAGCATTTCAGTCACTGTCTCGAGATTTTCTCTAGTACTTTCAAAATGGTGTAAACTATCTGTTAAACCAAGAATGAAGTAGCCAATCTTGCTACTTTCCTCAGATTGAGCAGTCACTGACCTTGCTAGAGAATCGATTCTTTTCAATCCCTCTAACTGATTTTGGCGCATATTAAAATAGCGATATAGTCTGTCTTCATGCCTAAGGAAATGGTTCTCAATATCAATGAAGGCGAGTGACTTAGCCTTATTAATCTCATTATCTAAGCTGTTTATTTTTTCATGATTTTCATGGTGCTCCTTGCCATTTAAGGCTAGCGCGATCTGCTGGAAAACTTCGCGAAATCCTTCTTCAATATTTGTTTTTCGTTTCGTCAGTGTATTTGTGATATTAGGCATGAGTAGGTTCATTGAAAGCGCTGTCCCGCCTCCAATGAGCACAAGTCCAAACGAATTTTTTATGACATCCCAGGTAATATCATCTGAAACGAACAAAGCCAGATTTACAACAGCTCCAATGACAATACCATTTTTGATGTTGAATGAAACTGGAATTGGAATGTAGAGCAGGAACAATAGACCGAGTCCGATAATTGTATAGCCAAATAAGTTGAAAATAACAAGCGCTAAGATGGTTCCAGCCAGTGAACAAAAGAAAATATCAGAGGCAAATTTCAGTGATCTTCGTTTCGTGGGTTGAACGCAAAGAATAGCAATGACACCAGCTGTTGTGTAACTTTCTAAGTTGAGTAACATCGCTATATAGACCGCAATTGGCACTGCAAGCGCCGTTTTCAAAGTACGATAACCAATCCGGTAATTCATATAAATAGCAACTCCATTTGTAAAAAAAGATATCTTCATCTTACTGCTAATTGTTGTATTGCTCAAGATGAAATCTGGAATCAGATGGCTTTTTATGATAGTTATCATACCTGATTATCTACAATAATGGTACCATCTTAACAAACCTTTTTTGGATTGCTATCTAATTTGCGATACAATAAGCTAGGGGGGAATTCCTTCCGAGAGGAGCAAGAAAAATGATTACACCTTTTATTAATTTTGATGGAAAATGCCATGATGCAATCCAGTTTTATGAAACCGTCTTTGAAGTGACGGACAAGTTTGTGATGTATTATAAGGATGCACCAGGTGTAGAGTTGCCTGTTCCTGCAGAAATGGAGAATAACGTAATGCATGCGCGTCTCTATTTAAATGGGACAAGCGTTTGGTTTGGTGATTCGCCAAATGGGATTACACAAGGGGATATGATTACTTTAGCAATACCACTTGCAACTGTACAGGAAGTAGAAGAAACTTTTCGCAAATTAAGTGATAGTGGGCAAGTGCTTATGCCACTTGGACCTCAATTTTATACGGAAATGTTTGGTTGTGTGCAAGATAAGTTTGGCGTGATTTGGCATATTATGTGTAGTGAATAGGCATTGTGAGTGCCAATACTAAATTCTCTAGTAGTAGTTTCTAATGAGCGACGGCTGCTCACGGTTAAAGCGCAGCCAATCGCACACCCTAGCTTACTAATGATTATTTTGCAAATACATGTTCAATTTGTCTATCAGTTTTCCAGCATGGATTCGAAAGAAGCTCTTGGTATCACTCATAACAATGATGTCAAGAACTTGTTTCGGAACACAAGTTTGAGTGATGATTTATTTCAATAAACAACTGACAGGATTCTTAAAGACACTCGAACTTGAAAATGCTAACGTAGCACTTGTTACATCAAGGCCAGTGGGGACTTCGAAGGCAATATTACCGGTAGTCGCGATACCAGGGTTGAGCTCGTCAAGCGTAGAAAGAAAAGCCCCTTCAACACTAAGAATCGATGTAGGCTCATATGCTGCACCATCAGTTGTGATCAGTTTAATATAATTGCTAGATAGCCAAAGAGCTTCTTTACCATTGTTCTTTACAGTTACATTAATGATGGCATATTTTGCACCACTTTCAGGCGTATAAATATTAAACTCGTTTTCCCTGATTTCTGAGGTCTCTGTCACTTGGTTGACCGTTAAAGCAAGGTCCCCTGACTGGCCTTCAGAACCAAGGGCAACTTCTTCCTCGCCCTTTTTCTCGCTGTCTTCCTTTGTAGTTTCCTCTTTATTGTTACTAGATTCTGTTTTCTGTTCGGTACTCGAACTAACTTCCTCACTTTCACCTGAGGCACCTATCGCGCCGCTAGCGATAACAACAATGATGACCCAAAACCACCATTTCTTCCATACAGGCTTCTTTGCCTGCACATGTCCATTTTGTTCAATCTCTGACATACAAGTCTCTCCCTTGATCTCTTTCTATTCTTTTTAAGAAGAACAAAAGGCAACAAAGCCTTTCAGAAAAAGTATAAACATTCTCTAGAAAAATTTCGTCAGCTGCCAGCTAAATAGAGATACATTCTTCCTAATACGAATAAAAATAGTATCATGCTAGGGTGTGCTAGTAAGGAAACATGTCCTTATACGCTGGAGAATGAAATTCGTAAATAAATGAGGTAAGGAAACCACCAATCATAAAAATCACAAAGATAATGAGACCAATTTTAAGTTTCTGTCGTGTCTGCAAGAAGTGAATCCGATGCCTAATATCCCATAAATTGAACCCAAGAACATAACCAGGTATAAGAGCAGAAATAAACACAATTAAATCAGTCACAAGTGTGAGCCATTCATCTGCTTTTGTATAATCGCCATCGACAAACAAACCGTCATAAATAATCGTGAGCAGGGCGAATCCAATAAAAAAATGCAAAAACATCCACCATCGTTTCGCCTTTCTCGTAATAGGGCAGTGCTTAGGGTAAAGGGTGTTATCGATCACTTTTTGAGGCTGATTACGGCTACTAACGGGTTGATGGTCTTTAATTCGAGTATCAGGATTTGATGTCGAATTTTGATCAATCAATAATGCCTTTAATGCATCTGCTAGTTCAGAGATTTGGCTATAGCGCGCCTCTGGATCAATCGCAATTGCCTTTGCCAAAATAGCCTTGATGTCAGTAGGCAATGGTGTAGCAAGAACAGATTTATGCCCACCGACCCCAGGAGCTTTTCCTGTCAACAAATAATACATCGTCATCCCGGCCGCGTAAATATCGCTCCGCTGATCGGTTTGCCCGTAGCCAAACTGCTCTGGAGGCGAATAACCAGGTGTACCAAAGTGAATGGTATCAGAGACGACGTCTTCTTTAAACGTCCGTGCAATCCCGAAATCAATCAGCTTAATCTTACCGCTTGCTGTGTAAATTATATTTTCAGGCTTCACATCTC
>JAVBKE010000205.1:0-3203 GCA_031554185.1 Caryophanales bacterium | reverse complement strand
TCTGATATTTTGAGCAGGATATTTGTGGTCGTTCATCCTGTACACACCAAGGAACAACATAGTGAAAACACTTAATCGTCATGATTTCCCTGGCGCTCAATATCCTGAACGTATTATCCAGTTTGGTGAAGGCAACTTCTTACGTGCTTTTATTGACTGGCAAGTAGATTTACTCAATGAACATACGGATTTGAATGCGGGCGTTGTTATCGTGCGCCCAATCGACAGCGCTTTCCCGCCGTCGTTGTCTACCCAGGATGGGCTTTACACTACGGTGATCCGTGGTCTGAACGAGCAGGGCGAAGCGGTAAGCGACGCGCGTCTGATTCGCTCAGTCACTCGTGAAATCAACGTTTATCAAGAATATGACGCGTACCTGAAACTGGCTCATAACCCAGAAATGCGTTTCGTGTTCTCCAACACCACCGAAGCGGGCATTAGCTACCACGCAGGCGACAAGTTTGAAGATGCGCCAGCGGTAAGCTACCCGGCTAAACTGACTCGTTTGCTGTTCGAGCGTTTCAGCCACTTCAACGGTGCTGCGGATAAAGGTTGGGTGATCATTCCTTGCGAACTGATCGACTACAACGGTGATGCATTGCAAGAACTGGTTCTGCGTTACGCTCAAGAGTGGGATCTGCCAGCAGCATTCATTCAATGGCTGAATGAGGCTAACACCTTCTGTTCTACGCTGGTGGACCGTATCGTTACCGGTTATCCGCGTGACGAAGCAGCCAATATCGAAGCAGAACTGGGTTACAAAGATGGTTTCCTGGCGGCGGCTGAGCACTTCTACCTGTTCGTTATTCAGGGCCCGGCATCTCTGGCGCAAGAACTGCGTCTGGATAAACTGGCGCTGAACGTGCTGATTGTTGATGACATCAAACCGTATAAAGAACGTAAAGTTGCGATTCTGAATGGTGCACATACCGCGTTAGTTCCAGTTGCCTACCTGGCGGGTTTGAACACCGTTGGCGAGTCAATGAACGATGCTGAAGTGTGTGGCTTCGTGGAAAAAACCATCGCTGAAGAAATCATTCCAGTGCTGGACTTGCCGCGTGACGAATTGCAGTCATTCGCACAAGCCGTCACCAGCCGTTTCCAGAACCCGTATATTCAGCACCAGTTGCTGTCCATCGCGCTCAACGGTATGACTAAGTTCCGCACCCGTATTCTGCCGCAACTGTTGGCAGGCCAACAGGCGACCGGTACGTTGCCTGCTCGTCTGACTTTCGCACTGGCTGCACTGATTGCCTTCTATAAAGGCGAGCGTAACAACGAAACTTATCCTCTGCAGGATGATGAGCATTGGTTGGTACGTTATCAGCAACTGTGGGCATCACTTGGCGACAAGCAGATCACAGAGCAACAGCTGGTTGAAGCGGTACTGAGCGACAGCGATCACTGGGGGCAGGATTTAACTCAGGTTGCGGGTCTGGTGGCTAAAGTTAGCGAAGATTTGCAGGTTATTCTGAGCCAGGGTATGCGCGCAGCAGTCGCTCGTTACTGCTAAGCGCCCAAAAACAGGCCGGATTAGCGCAACGCCATCCGGCAGAAAACCCTGATATAGTGCCTGTAGACTCTGTTTACAGGCATTTTTTATGGAAAATTCCGCACTCTGGTTTCGGCAATTTGGCCAACCTGAACACGTCATCACTCTTGAGCAATCAGACATCACGCCGCGGCCTTGTGGCATGTTGCGCGTGGTTGGTTATGAAGGCGTTGCGTGAATTTGCGGTTGCCGGGCGACGTTGTAAGCCCGTACTGGCACTATAAAGTGACAACGTCACCCTAAGGGGCTATTTATTGTCGCCCATGATCACTTTCATAGTGGCGTCGTCTGGTAAGCCCTGGTGCTGTTGTAGGCGGCCGTCTTTGTTCAGATAGTAAATAGAAGGGGTGGCTGTGCCGCCCAGTTCATCCATTAACGCCAGGTTATCTTCGAGGGCCTTCTTGATTTCAGGTGTGATGGTCGCCGGGACTTTCAGCTCCATTTTGCCCTTACTATCTTCATATTCCGCCAGCGTTTTTGCCGGGTCTTTAGCCATCATAATGGCTGCGGCTTTCTGACCGCTGTCCGGGCGTAACATACCGACCATCAATACGCGTAACTGCACTTTTCCGGAGGCCAGCCACGGCTGCGCGTTTTGCCAGAATTGTGTGCAGTACGGGCAATAAGGGTCGGCAAACGCGTAAACAACCAGTGGGGCATCGGCTTTACCTGCCGCTATCCAGTGGTTTTTCTCAAGCTTTTGCCACATCTCTTTGGCCATGGGTGCATAAACCCATTTCTCGACCTGCGCATCGCTGAGGTTTTTACCCGTGGCATCAACTAAGTTACCCATGATGGCATGCTGTTTATCCGGCGTCAGGAACACGGTAGTGCCTTGCCCCTGAAACTGCATTACATATCCAGGCAGGTCGCCGGGGCCTTTAAATTCACCTTTCAGCTCAAAGCCTTGCTTCTCTAATGCGCTGATGGGCGCCGGGAGTTTATCAACGGCGGCCAGCACCGACGTGCTGGATAGCAGGGCAAGCGACATAGTCCATACTGCATGTTTCATTACGTAATCCTTATCATTCTCTTGATGAATTTATGCCCGGGTAGGCTACATGTCGTACGCCTGTAAGGAAAGTTCATCCTTTAGAAAGATGAGGTCGCGTAATTTTGCTATCGTATGCGCAATTATTCAGACTTACTGGACGCATTATGACCCACTCATCAAAAGATCCGCTGCACGGCGTGACACTCGAAGCCATTGTGAATGCTTTAGTTGCACATTTTGGTTGGGAAAAACTGGCGAAGCTCATCAACATCAATTGTTTTAAAAGTGACCCGAGCGTCAAATCCAGCCTGAAGTTTTTACGCCGTACTCCCTGGGCGCGTAAAGAAGTCGAAGATTTGTATATCGATATGGTAGAGACGGCAGAAGAGGCGGCTAGAGAGCTTCCGGCTGATAGCCCGTGGGCGAACTGGCAGGGTAAAAAGAGCGAGGAATAAACCCTCGCCACAGATAAAAACCGGGTGGATTGTTACGCTTATCCACCCTGAAATGTTCTACACAAACGGCGCTAATGGGTCGACCGCCGCAAAAGCGATTGCTTTGTCTGCCTTCGGTGGGTAGATAAGCTCGCTGGTGATGGCGACTTTGATTTTCTTCGCTTCTGCGCGCGTTGATTTAACCACCTGATCCCAGCCTTCG
>JAVBKE010000223.1:0-11357 GCA_031554185.1 Caryophanales bacterium | reverse complement strand
GAAATAGTAGATGGCGAATCTTCATTTATTTAAAAGATCCTTCAACCTTGTTGTAGCAGTAAATCAGCTGAGATTTGGCTCCGGGAAATTGAAATATACTGGAGTGAAACCTGACAAATGATTAAAAGACATATCAAATAATGAAAATTAACTGTTTCTTTAAATCAATGTGGAAATCGGATATTTTATTTGTCATCTTTTGCTTTAAATGTGATAAGTACAATTAATCAATTTACGGTTTATATCGAGGTGAATGGGTAAAAAATGATGTTCATTATTTTCTATTAGGGGTCAAAATAGGGGTCAAAATATTTGAAGAGCTAGGCTATCAGCGCCTTAAAGGGATGTATTTCGTAGAAGTGTATATTCTACGAAATGGTTTTGCCTAGGTACAGGAGTGGCCACGGAGAAAAAGGTCGTATGAATTCAGTTTGAATTTGATAGCTGAAGAAGATGGTGGATAGGAGGAATAATTCGAAAAGTACTGCAGGCTGGATTAGATCGAGCGATGGTATTGTTAGCGGTAGACGATTGATTTAAGTAAAAAAAGGTACAGACAATGTTTAATAATCTTATCATTCAAAGTGATCCCATTATGTGTCATGTTTAAGGACAAATTGAACATGAGATGATCTATTTGATAGGGCATTATACTTAATTTTAAAAAATTATATCGACATGGAATACTTGATGTGGCGAGATGTAGCTGTGTGATTTTAATCACACAGCTACATCATACATGACGTTTAACTGGGAGTTCCTACTCCTTATGATAATAGAAAAAAGATTGTCTAGGAGGGCGATGGTAATAAGGCTTTTCCGACAAGTCATGAACCGAGTAGTGAAAAAGTAGCATAACTCAAGAATGAAATAGTCTTAACTTTTTTTGAAGAATAGTGATGGGGTTGCCATCTGTTTGAACGCCAGACTTCTCATTATATAACTGTGTGAAAGCCTTTATTATCATGATGCACCTGCTTATGTCGCATGAAGAAAGAGTGGTGATGCAAATGCAAAAGAGTGAACTGTCCCGAGGTGAGTTTTCTTCTCAACTGGAGTATACAAGAGATAGAAAACCAAACATGAAGTTGAGATTTGGTGTAGCGATTGCCCTCGTTCTTTTCAGTGTTTTGTGGTGGGGCGGTCAACCTAAGATGGGACAGGCGCCTTCAACAATAGAAGTATTCGCGGAAAAAGACGCTGTACCATTAAATGAACCGAATTCTCAACAAGCTGTTCCCGTTGTCAACCAATCGTCTATCCCCATTTCATTCGAGTGGGTTACAAGCAAAAAAGGTAGCCCAATTGTTCCAGTTGGAATCGATTCTTCTAATCAAATGGAATTGGAAGAAGGTATTGAGCGTATATCATGGTATGAAAGTAGTGCCATTCCGGGCAATTCAGGGAATGCGATTCTAGCTGGACATCGGGATTGGGCTGGTGCGCTAGGGAGCTTTCAGTATTTGGAAACCGTGAGTCAAGGCGAACAAGTTGTCATAACATATGAAGACAAAACCACTCGAACGTTTGAAGTTGTTTCTAAGCAGGTCTACTCATTTGACAATATCCCTTCCTATGTAACGGATATTTCAGGAGAGCCCAGGGTAACGTTAATCACTTGCACTGGCGCTTTTGATCGTGCAGAAGGTGGCTATCAGAACCGTGTCGTGGTGGTATTGAAGGAGTTTGGCGGAAAATGACCCATTTACTATTAATTCTTTTTTATGTATCAATTCCAATCGTATTTTTATATTTTTTTTACACGACATTATTGGCCATGTTACCAGTTGCTCATCAAAAGAAAGCTTCTGCTACCTCAGATGAAGCGTTTCATTATATATTTTTCATTCCATGTTTGAACGAGGAAAGGGTCATTGTAAACACGGTTCAATCGATCTTACAAATGCCATATAAAAATCTAACAGTTGTCGTGATTGATGATGATTCAGAAGATGAGACTGTGGCACGGGCTCGGACAATCGATGATAAACGTGTACAAATTATTGAACGAAAACTGCCTAACGCCCAATTAGGAAAGGGCGAATCGCTCAATTATGCGTATCAACAAATTTCGAAAGCATCGCTTCAATTCGGTTGGGATCCAAAAAAAATAATTGTTGGCATTATTGATGGAGATGGTCGTATGAGCCCTGATTTATTGAAGGAAACTTCTGCAGCATTTACAGATCCACAGGTGGGAGCAGCACAAGCGCGTGTGCGTATGACCAATCGCAAGAAAATATTACCTTTTCTTCAGGATATGGAGTTCTACACGATGGTTTCAGCCATCCAAAATAGTAGAGTGTATGTACAAAGTGTAGGCTTAGGCGGAAATGGTCAATTTTCAAGATTAAGTGCCATGCAAGAGTTTGGTGATGAACCATGGACTAAATGCTTATTGGAAGATTTCGAATTCGGGATACGTTTAACATTAAACGGTTGGAAGATTAGTCATTTAGAATATGGTGTTGTCTATCAACAAGGTCTTACTTCAATTAAGCGATTCATTCGGCAGCGCAGCCGATGGGTACAGGGGAATATGCAATGTTTTAATTATGTATCTAAAATCAGAAATGCGCCAATTTCAACTGGGGCAAAACTTGATTATGCTTATTTTCTCTGTCAGCCTTGGATTAATTTATTCGCAAGTCTCGTTATGCTTCTAACATGGATATTGATTGCGCTGACTATTTACAATCAATCTTTCCAATCGATTTCTTCACAAAACGTGGGACTATACATGGTTCTAACGGCTCTATTATGGTTTCTACTTTCTTTTGGTCCAGGTATTGCATGGTCAATGATCCACTATCAAACGATTCAAAAAGAAGAACCATTATGGAAGTGCATTGGCGCAGGCTTGTTATTACCAGCTTATAATCTGTTGGTGTTACCAAGTATCTTTCTCGCCTGGATCCGGCTTCTTCGTGGAAAACAGGGTTGGATTAAAACAGAGCGAGTCCAAGATCATGTATTGAATGAGAAAACAAAAAAGGCTTCATGATGATAAATGATGCTGACATATCACCGGATACAGAGGGAAATTTGAGCGTGCTATTTGAGTCATATGATTGGAGGAGATAATCATGATCAAAGTAATGACCATTTTTGGTACAAGACCGGAAGCAATAAAAATGGCTCCGTTAGTGAAAGTATTAGAAAAAAGTGACAAGATCGAGTCTATTG
This sequence comes from Caryophanales bacterium, assembly GCA_031554185.1. Lineage (GTDB taxonomy): Bacteria > Bacillota > Bacilli > JARBTR01 > JARBTR01 > JAVBKE01. The sequence continues at coordinate 8,171 of JAVBKE010000223.1, read as the reverse complement.
TTGCGCTCACAGGACAGCATCGAGAAATGCTAGATAGTGTTTTAAAAGCGTTTAACATTTCTCCAAACTTTGATTTGAATATTATGAAAGATAACCAGTCGTTAATGGATATCACGACAAGAGCTGTTTCTGGTCTTTACGATACGATTCAACAAGTGAAGCCTGATATTGTGCTTGTCCACGGTGATACAACAACTTCATTTGCTGGGAGTCTAGCTGCGCTGTACAGTCATGTGAAAATCGGTCATATAGAGGCTGGTCTTCGGACTTATCATAAATATTCGCCATTTCCAGAAGAAATGAATCGCCAATTAACAGGCGTTATGGCGGATCTACATTTCGCCCCTACAGCGGGGGCAAGGGAGAATTTGATCGCAGAAGGAAAGCCTGATCAATCTATTTTTGTCACTGGTAATACGGCAATCGATGCATTAGAAACCACCGTTCGAAAAGATTATCGACACGCCATTCTGGATGAAATCGGGACTGACCGCATGATCCTGTTAACTGCTCACAGGCGAGAAAATCTAGGTGAGCCATTGAGAAACATTTTCCGGGCTGTTAAACAGTTGGTAAAAGATCATGAGGATGTTCAAGTGGTTTACCCCGTACATATGAACCCAAAAGTGAGAGAAGCAGCGAATGAAATCTTGCAGGGTGATTCAAAAATCCATTTGATAGAACCCTTGAATGTACTCGATTTCCATAATTTTCTCAATCTTTCCTATTTGATTTTAACAGATTCTGGCGGTATACAAGAAGAGGCTCCATCACTTGGTAAGCCCGTACTTGTTCTTAGAGATACGACGGAACGACCTGAGGGAGTAAGTTCAGGAACATTACGTCTGGTCGGAACTGAAACAGAGACGATTTATTTCCATGCCTGTGATTTATTAAATGACAAAAATGCTTATTTAAAAATGGCGAAAGCAACTAATCCGTATGGTGATGGAAAAGCATCTGAAAGAATTGTCAACATAATTGAAGGTCTGTAATTTTGGCTTTAATCTACTACTATTAGACTGATTCATGATGATAGATTCCCATTTAAGTGGATGTTGAATTCATTTATCTTTATTGAATTTCTGCTTTAAGAAATGAATGGAGGGAGTATGCATTGTCTAAGAATAAATTGATGTTATTATTTCCTCTTGTGATCGCTCTTGTAATAGCTGGCACTATGGTCTATATCATTTTTTTTTCATCAAGCCGGCTCGTTTCATTAGTGATGATCGGGGCAGTGGCCGCTCTTTTTCTACTTTTCTATTTAAGAAGGAAAATTTAACAACTAAGTAAGGGAAATGGTTTTGATTAGCCGGCAGTTATTCCTTGATGGCACTAAATTCAATTTTTAGTTCAAAGTTTCATATCAATCATCATTCATTACAAGGAGGAAGACAATGAAAAAATTCAAGAAATATTTACTAGTATTATTGACAGTCGTTTTTGTTACTGCGCAACTTGCTCCACAACCTCGAAGCTTTGCATCAGACAATGTCGCCCAAAATAGGGGGGCAGAGGAGGTAGCGGGAGATGTACCAAGTTCTGCTGCAACAGACATTGTCATTGATGACGGGGAAACCAAGGAAGAGCTAGCAGCGAGCTTGCTAGGTTCCGGCGTTACAGCATCGAATATTCAATTTAAGGGAACGCCAGCTTCTGCAGCTACTTTTAGTGGTGCTAGTACTGTTTTTGGTTTCGATAGTGGGATCATTCTAAGTACAGGTCAAGCAAAAGATGTACTCGGTGTTAATAATCCAGCTGATGGAAAAGAAACTTCAACAGTCAATGACATTCCTGGTGACACAGATTTAACTGGGCTGACTTCCCATCCAACATTTGATGCTACAGTACTAGAGTTTGATTTTATACCTCAGACAAGTAACATCACGTTCACTTATAGTTTCGGCTCTGAGGAATATCTTGAATATGTTGGAGAATATAACGATGCTTTTGCATTATATGTAAATGGTGTCAATAAGGCATTGGTTCCAGGAACGGTTGACCCAGTTTCGGTCAACACGATCAATAATATAAAAAATCCACAATATTTCAAGGATAACACGGCATTTCCGTCTCCTTATCCGACAACAGTAAATGGGTTTACTACCGGATTTAAGGTAAATGCATCAGTCAATGCAAATCAGGTAAATCACATTAAACTAGCAATTGCTGACAGCGAAGATTACTGGATTGATTCACATATTTTCATCAGCTCGCTAAGCGCAGCTCTGCCCGAGGAAATACATACAGTATCAACGGATGCGGCTAATGGCACCGTAACAGGCGGGGGAGACTATTCAGAAAATGAAATTGTTGTCCTAAATGCAACACCAGCAGAAGGCTATGAATTTGTAGGATGGGAAAGTGATGATATCACAATTGCCAATCCTTTAAACCCATCTTTGAGTTTTTCGATGCCAGACAAAGATGTCCATGTAAAGGCTAAATTTGTTAAAACATCTTATACCTTGATTTATGACGGAAATGGCAACACAAGCGGAGTAGCCCCAACCGGAGGAAGCTATAAGCAAGGGAGTACAGTGACCGTTTATGGTCAAGGGAATTTAGTAAGACCAGGTTACACATTCACGGGCTGGAACACAAAAGCAGATGGGAGTGGAACGTCCTATTCTGCAGGTGGAACACTCGCTATGCCAGCAAATGACGTTACCCTGTATGCCCAATGGGCAGTCAATCAACATCAACTGATGTACGATGGCAATGGTCATACAGGCGGAGTAGCGCCAATTGTTCCGACAAACTATGACTTTGATGAGACAGTTACGGTGCTCGGAAATAGCGGCGCAACGCCGTTTGAAAAAACAGGTTATACATTTGCAGGGTGGAACACGAAAGCGGATGGAACAGGAACCGCTTATTCGGGAACAGGAACAGAAACATTCAAAATGCCAGATGCAAATGTGACCTTATATGCACAGTGGGATATCAACAATTCAGAAGTAAAGTACGATGGTAACGGCAGTACAGCTGGCACAGCTCCCGTAGTTCCAACAAGCTATGACTATAATGAAACCGTTACAGTACTGGGGAATAGCAGCGGAACCCCATACGAGAAAACAGGCTATACATTTACAGGTTGGAATACGAAAGCAGACGGAACTGGAACAGCCTATGTGGGCACTGGCACAGAAACATTCAAAATGCCAAATGCAAGTGTGACCCTGTATGCGCAGTGGGACATTAATCAATATGAAGTGAACTATGATGGCAACGGAAGTACAGCTGGAGTAGCGCCAGCAGCGGCAGCAATGGTTAACTTTGACCAAACAGTCACCGTACATGGCAATAGTGGCACAACGCCATATGAAAAAACTGGGTACACATTTACTGGCTGGAATACAAAAGCAGATGGAACAGGCGATGTCTATACAGGAACAGGGACAGAAACGTTCAAAATGCCGGATAAAAATGTCACTTTATATGCACAGTGGCAAATTAACCAGCATGAAGTGGCGTATGACGGTAACGGAAGTACAGCTGGTGTAGTGCCAGCAGCGGCAGCAATGGTTAACTTTGATCAAACCATTACTGTGCTTGGAAATAGTGGTGCAGTACCGTTTGAAAAAACAGGCTATACATTCACAGGTTGGAACACAAAAGCAGATGGAACAGGAGAGGCTTATACAGGAACGGGTACAGAGACATTTAAAATGCCAGATCAGAACGTGACCTTGTATGCGCAGTGGAAAATTAATCAATATGAAGTGAGCTATGACGGTAACGGAAGTACGGGTGGAATAGTCCCGGCAGCTTCAGAAAACTATGATTATAACGAAACAGTCACCGTACTAGGAAACAGCGCTACTGTCCCATACGTGAAAATCGGTTATACATTCACAGGATGGAATACAAAAGCGGATGGAACAGGCGATGCTTACACTGGAATAGGTACAGAAACATTCAAAATGCCAGATGAGAATGTGACGTTGTACGCACAGTGGGGAATTAACCAGCGCGAAGTCAAATACGAAGGTAACGGAAGTACAGGAGGCGTAGCACCAGCAGATGGGGCGATCTACGACTTTGATCAAACGGTTACGGTGCTTGGGAACACGGGTATCGTTCCATATGAGAAAACAGGCTATACATTCACAGGCTGGAACACGAAAGCAGACGGAACTGGAACAGGCTATGTGGGCACTGGAACAGAGACATTCAAAATGCCGGATCAAAGCGTGACGTTGTATGCACAGTGGGAAATTAATCAATATGAAGTGAACTATGACGGCAATGGAAATACAAGTGGGCAAGCACCATCAGGTCCCGCAACCTATGACTATGACGAGGTCATCACAGTGCTAGACAATAACAATACAACCCCATATGAGAAAACAGGTTATACATTCACGGGCTGGAACACGAAAGCAGACGGAACAGGAAATGCCTACACAGGCACAGAAACATTCCAAATGCCAGCAGAAAACGTGGCGTTATATGCGCAGTGGGAAATTAATCAACACGAAGTGAACTATGATGGCAATGGAAATACAAGTGGTGAAGCACCAGCAGAGTCAGCAAAGGTTAATTTTGACCAAACCATTACTGTGCTTGGAAATAGTGGTGCAGTACCGTTTGAAAAAACGGGCAATACATTCACAGGCTGGAACACAAAAGCAGATGGAACAGGAGATGCTTATACAGGAACGGGTACAGAGACATTCCAAATGCCAGATGCAAATGTGACATTGTATGCGCAGTGGGAAATTAATCAATATGAAGTGAGCTATGACGGTAATGGGAGTACATCCGGAGTAGCGCCAGCAGAGTCAGCAACCTATGACTACAATGAAACAGTCACAGTACTCGCGAATAGCGGTGCAACTCCATATGAGAAAACAGGCAATACATTCACGGGCTGGAATACGAAAGCAGATGGAACAGGAGATGCCTACAAAGGAACGGGTACAGAGACATTCCAAATGCCAGATGAAAACGTAACGTTGTATGCGCAGTGGGAAATTAATCAATATGAAGTGAACTATGATGGCAATGGAAATACAAGTGGGGAAGCACCATCAGGTCCCGCAACCTATGACTATGACGAGGTCATCACAGTGCTAGACAATAACAATACAACCCCATATGAGAAAACAGGTCATACATTCACGGGCTGGAATACGAAAGCAGACGGAACAGGAGATGCGTACTCTGGAGCGGAAACGTTCCAAACGCCAGCAGAAAACGTGACGTTATATGCGCAGTGGGAAATCAATCAATACGAAGTGAAGTATGACGGCAATGGAAATACAAGTGGAGAAGCGCCAGCGGAGCTTGTAAGTTATGACTACGATCAACCGGTTACTGTATTAGGTAATAGTTATGCGATACCGTATGAGAAAACAGGCTATACATTCACAGGCTGGAACACGAAAGTGGATGGAACAGGAGATGCCTACACAGGAGCGGGTACAGAGACATTCAAAATGCCAGATGAAAACGTGACCTTGTATGCGCAGTGGGAAATCAATCAATACGAAGTGAAGTATGACGGTAATGGAAGCACAGGGGGGAAAGCACCAGCAGAGCCAGCAATCTATGAGTTTGATCAAATAGTCACAGTACTAGGCAATAATCGTGCCAACCCATATGAAAAGACTGGCTATACTTTTACAGGATGGAACACAAAAGCAGATGGAACAGGCGATGTCTTCGCAGGCGTTGGCAAAGAAGCATTCACAATGCCAGCAGAAAACGTGACACTGTACGCACAGTGGAAAATGAACCCTGTTCCAGCTCCCAAGCCACAAGTAGAAAGCCCGAAGACAGGAGATATGTCAAATGGTAATTGTCTAGCAATATTGGCTCTATTAACAGCAGGAATTTTCATGATTTTACCTAGAAATAGGCGTGCGTAAATCCACTTATGCGTGTTGAAAACTCGGCTAGAGAGAGCAACGTTCTGGAGAAAAATAAACATCTGCAGATGGATCCGCCCTTGTGTTGATGGTCATTCCAGCGCTTTCGAGGAAACTAAGTTCATTGAAAGGGGGTGAAACACATGTACTCTACAGGACAAATTTTGGTTCCAGCCACGGGCCTAGGGCCTGCAATGGGCCTGTCGCTTTTGGCTGGTTACCCAGTCGTAGCAGCAACATTTGGTGTGGCTGCTGCAATGTTAATATCTATCATTGTGGTACGTAGAAAAAAAAGTGCTAGATTTTATGGATAGAAGAATGAAGAGAATACATTTTATTATTTCAGATGTATGACGACAAAAAAGGGAAATCAGAGAGGGAAATCAATTCAATGAAAAAATCTAATAAGACAATGATTGCTGCTATATTATCAGTGGTTATGATCATCAGTACGTTGGTTACAGGATTACCACAGGCTAGTGCAGCTGGTGCAAAAACAGGCGGAAGCATCACAAGCAAGATATATCAGGATTTAAATGGGAACTCCCTTCAAGATTCAAGTGAGCCAGGCATATCAGGGGTTAAGGTTCATTTGTATTCTGGCGCTACTGGGTTAGAAGTCGCTCAAGCGACAACCAATACGAACGGAACGTATACTTTCTCAGGACTGACAGCGGGTCCATATTATATAAACGTTGAGACGCCAGTTGGATTTAAATTTTTTACTGGCAATGTATCAACTGATGGATACTCCAGTTATGTGAATGTAACTGATGGTAGTTCAGCGACGATAAATGCCGGTATGTTCCCTATATACGGGAAAGTCAGTTCAGTTATCTGGAATGATGTGAATAAAAACGGTATTAAAGATGGCTCAGAATCAGGCGTATCGGGTGTAAATGTACACTTGTTCGGTTTTGATGGTGTCGAAATTGCGAATGTAAACACGGATGCGAATGGCCTTTATGTATTCGGCAACCTCGACCTAAGCAAAGTCTACTATATTCACGTAGATACACCTGCTGGGATGGCTTTGGTTCCTAGTGGCTATTTTGGTGGAGATGGAAACTCAGCTTATTTTTCATTTAATGAATCGCAAACGATTACCAATTTGGGTGTAGGTCTAGCCTCAACAGCCACTGCCTCAATTGGTACCACTATTTTTGAAGATTTGAATGGAAATGGGGTACAGGATACTGGTGAAACTGGCGTAGCAAATGCAGGAGTCGATTTGTATAGTGGAGATGGGACTAAGATGAAATCCACAACAACTGATGCAAATGGAAAATATAAATTCAGTGATTTACCAGCTGGAGTGTATTATCTTCATTTGAATGTGCCTTCACAATATAAGATTAGCTCTTCGGCTTATTTCGGCGCGGATGGTAATACAGCTTATATCAATTTGCAAAGTGGACAACAAAAAACTGATGTCAATGCAGGATTAGAAGTATTACCTGCATCAATTAACAGTAATGTTTGGGAAGATGCAAATAAAAATGGGATTAAAGATGCTGGTGAAGTTGGCGTACAAGGTGCAAATATGACTTTGTATTCAGCATTTGGCGTTCAAGTAGGTACGACGACATCTGATGCAATGGGTAAATATAGTTTTTCAAACCTCGATCCGGGCATGTATTATGTCGTCGCAGAAGCACCAACTGGCTATAAAACGGTTGCAAATACAGCGTTTGGTGGAGATGGTGCAACTGGTTATATCTCTTTAGAAGCTGGTCAAACCGTAACTTCAATAAACTATGGCGTAGTGAAAGATATTGTGCCAAATGAGATCACCGTTGACCCTACATCGATCAGTACAACGGTTGGTGGGTCTGGTGACATTACTGTAACGGTTCTACCAGTTGGTGCTGACCAGTCAGTAACATTTACGAGCAATGATACGAGTATTGTAACAGTAGATGCAAACGGAAATTGGACTGCTCTTAAGGCAGGTACAACAACGATTGATGTGACTACACCAAATAATGTTAAGACAACAATCACAGTAACAGTAACTGATAGTAGTCCGGTTGTAACGAATGTGACGGTTACACCAGCTACAGCGACAGTGAAGCAAGGTGAGAAACAGGATTTCAATGCAGTGGTAACTGGCACAAATAGTCCAGCGCAAACAGTCACATGGACAATTAATTCAACGCATGGTTCAACAGTGAGTGCAACTGGAGAAGTTTCAGTATCTGCAACAGAACCTGTGGGAACTGTATTAACTGTAACGGCAACTTCAACAGTAGATCCAAGTAAAAAAGGAACAGCTTCAGTAACTGTAGAAGC
>JAVBKE010000185.1:0-18064 GCA_031554185.1 Caryophanales bacterium | reverse complement strand
GTGCACAAAAAAATTATATTCAAGGGGTTTACAGTGGATAACAAAATCTCGGTAGTCGTCTGCACCTATAACGGTGAGAAATTTATTGAAGAGCAATTAAGTAGTATTATCAACCAATCCCGGAAGCCGGATGAAATCATTATTGGTGATGATGGTTCAACAGATCAAACACTCAAGATTGTAAAAAATGTACTTGAACAGTCTGATATCCCTTACAAGCTGATTCAGAATGATAAGAGCTTAGGTGTAACAAGAAATTTTGAGAACGGTATGGCTCATTGCAGTGGAAATCTAATTTTCACGTCAGATCAAGATGATTATTGGCTTCCTGATAAAGTTTCAATAATTGAAGAACGAATGATGAGTCAGCCAAAATGTTTATTAGTTTTCACGAACGCAGCAGTTGTTGATCATCACCGCCAGAGTTTGGGCTACACAGCATGGGATAATTTTCTTTTTAATGGAAAAATGCTTGAAAGTCAAAGCTATTACGAAATTTTACTGAATCGATGTATTGTTACAGGTGCAACGATGGCAATTCGGAGGGAATTATTTGAGAAATGCACACCTTTTCCAGCGACTTGGCTTCATGACGGTTGGTTAGCAATTAATGCATCAATAGATGGCCGTATTCAGGCAGTTGATGATGAATTAATTGAATATAGACAACATTTAAGCAATGTCGTTGGGGCAAAACATACTTCATTTTTTTCACGCGTCAGAAAGTTTTTTAGTGCTTCGAACATGTTACGAGCAACTAGGGTAGAGGAGTATCAAAAGTATACTACTGCGCTAGAGCGATTTTCACAGCAAGGGCTACCAAACAGCGAACAAGAATTGCTGATAAATTGTGTGAATTATTGGAAAGACATGTATCAACTTAATTCCGCAGGATTCTTTAAGCGAATCAAGCTAATTTTCAAACATTTCTTCAAAGGGAATTATGTTCAGTTTAATCGCGGTAATAAAACCTTTGTGAAAGACTTGTTAGTGTTATTTAGCTAGTGTCAGCATGAACAATTAGAAAGTGAGAACAATAATGAAGATTCCCCGAGATTTGTATCAGACGATGCGAGTAGAAAAGGATATTCTTCTTTCTAAAAAAGCAAGATCATGTATAGTTGGCTTTTATTTCAATCGCACTGATATACAAGCCCAGCCATAGGAGTACCTGCTCGTACGACCAAAAAAATAATATGTTATAATAAAAATTCGAAAAAATTATATAATCCGGAGTGTCTTTATGAATAAGTTTGAACGATTTTTAATTACTGCCTGTTTTATTGAACTATTTGTTGGTGGAGGCGGTCACTTTATTGATGTAGGTACCTTTTCTCTCAGACAGATTATCTTTATCCTCATTCTAGTGACCTATGGTCTCAGAATTATTTTTACAAAAGGAATTCTTGATCCGAAAATCAATAAATTTATTTCGTTTAATATTGGGTCAATTGGAATTTATCTGCTCCTCTTTTGGTGTTTAGTTAGTTCTGTGATCGGAGTTGTCCAAGGAAATCCGTTTTCGATTATCTTCACTGACTTTTTCCGGATATCGTATCTGTTGATGTATTTCCCTCTAGCCTATTACTTTACTGAGGGCTATATCAAGAAGGAGTTTATTATTCGACTCCTTTTATGGTCAGGTTTTGCTGTTGCAATTCTGACAGTATCAATTGATATTTGTGGTAAATTCATTTTTAAAGATCACTTTCTTGATTTCTATAATTTCATCAATTCAGTGTTCGGCGATGATATGTTTTTCAGGCCTAGCCGTGGTGTATTTTATAAGAGTCATTTATATGTTCTGTTTGCAGTACTTATCAGTATTCAAAGTGTTTTCCGGAATAGGGGTCGTGCATTAGAGGCGGCAACGATTATCCTAGGACTCGCCTCGATTATTTTTTCGGAGACGAGAGGGCTTATTTACGCGCTAATGTTAGGCGTTATTGCGATAACCGTTGTTGATTATGCGCACGTTTCACGATTTGCAAAGGGATTTGCTCATAAAATAAAAGTGCTCGGTTCAAAGGAATTCATTCCTAAATTGATCATCTGTGTCTCACTTGTTTTTCTAACGCCCTATTTGTCAAAGAGTATGACAACAGCGCGTTTTACTGAGGAGACAAAACAGGTTACACCATCAAAAAACAATGTAGAAAAGGAAAAACCAGTTGAAAGAGATGAAAGTACGAATTACCGTGTCATGTTGTTCCAAGAGTCAGGGGAAATCCTGTCATCTAGTCCTGCGACGCTACTATTTGGTGCTGGTTATGGAACGCAAATAGGTCCTGCCAAGCAAGTGATCGAAATGAGCGGACTTGACATTTTGGTTGAGCAGGGGGTAATCGGTCTTGGAATCTGGATCTTTGTTTGCATCATTGCGTTTATTAATTATTTTAGGGTTTATCGTCTTGGAGCACAGTTAAATGATATTGACTGCTCAATTATCGCCTGTATGATCGCCATTGGTTTTCTGACCAATGTGAATCCGTTTATCAATAACCCAATTGGCATTGGCTTCCTCGTATTCGGAATTATTTGTTCACAAATCCGATTGAACGAAGTAAAACAATCTAATGCTAATGCAGTCGCTATATAAAAATCAAAAAGGAGTTTTCGTGATGAATAAAAATATCCTCATTACTGGAGGGGCAGGCTTCATTGGAAGCAGTCTGGCACTCAAATTGATCAAAAAAGGTCATAAAGTGACGGTTCTCGATACATTGTCACCACAAATTCATGGGGAGGATGGCACGAAATCCGAACTGTATCAGTCGATAAAAAATCAAGTCACTTTTATCAAAGGGAATGTGACGAATCCAGATGACTGGAGAACCGCGCTGAAAGATCAACATGTGGTTGTTCATTTAGCTGCCGAAACTGGCACTGGACAATCGATGTATGAGATTAATCGCTATATTGATGTGAATATCAAAGGAACGTCTAATTTATTAGATATCTTAACCAATGAAACGCATTCAATTGAGAAAATAGTGGTTGCATCTTCGCGGGCAATATACGGTGAAGGAAAATATCAGTGTCCTACTCATGGCTTTGTCTATCCGGTTGAGAGAACGGATGCTGACATGGCAAAAGGTGATTTTGAAGTAAAATGCCCGCTATGTCGCTCAGAAGTTAAACTTTGCCCAACAACGGAGGATTCAAAGATTCACCCGACTTCTGTTTATGGGATTACAAAGCAAGTTCAAGAAGATATGTGTATGGTCGTCGGAAAATCAATTAACATTCCAGTTGTCGCTTTTAGATATCAGAATGTATATGGTCCAGGACAATCACTGAAAAACCCTTACACAGGAATACTATCGATCTTTTCGACCAATATTAAAAATGGCAATGATATCAACATTTTTGAAGATGGAGAAGAGTCGCGTGATTTTGTGTTCATTGATGATGTTGTCGACGCAACAATTCTAGGAATCGAAAAAGATGAAGCTAACTTCCAAAGTTTTAACGTTGGTACTGGGATTTGTACTGATGTCGTTACCATTGCAGAAGCACTAAAAAGAAATTATAAGGGAACAATTGGTATTCATATTGGTGGTAATTATCGACTTGGTGATATCCGTCACAATTTTGCAGACCTATCGAAAATCGGTGACTTGTTAGGTTTCAAACCAAAAGTGATGTTTGGAGAAGGGATTAGTCGTTTCTCAGCGTGGGTTGATCAGCAAGAAGTTGAAGTAGATGATTACCAAAAGTCAATTGAGGAATTGCGGAGTAAGGGACTTTATAAATAAAATGTATTCAAAAAATAAGGATTGAAGGTTTACGTGACAATGGAAAAGCAGTTAAGCAACAAGAAAATTCTTTTCTTATGTCCTAAGTTTTTTGGCTATCACGAAGTGATTAGCAGGTCAATGCGGGAACAAGGGGCAGAGGTCGATTTTTACGATGAACGTCCAGCCAATTCGGTGTCTTTTAAAGTTGCGCAGCGGTTAAGTAAGTCCGTGGTCAATAAAAAAGTGCAGAAATACTATAAGCAGATTCTCGATGAAGTTTCTGATAAGCATTACGATTACATCTTGATTATCAGAGGAGAATCGATTCCTGTTGATGCGCTGAAAATGCTGAAGTCACAATGTACCGATGCCAGTCTCATCTTGTATCTTTGGGATTCGATGGAGAACAATCTATTTATTAAAGAAAAACTCCAATATTTTGACCAGATATACTCATTTAATGATGAAGATTGTAGGGCAATGGGGTTCACTTTCCGGCCCCTTTTCTTTTCCGATGATTACATAGCGATCAGTGAGGATCGAAGCAAAGAGGATATTGATTTGCTCTTTGTCGGCACTGTCCATAGTGATCGTTTTAAGCTATTAAATAATGTGAAGAAGCAGCTTGCCAAGAAGCAATTACACACATATTTCTATATGTACGTGCCTAGCAAAATGATGTATTACTTAAAAAGACTGTTTGTCAAAGAGTACCGCGTGACAAAGGCTTCTGATTTCCGATTCGATTCAGTTTCAGCGCAGGATATTGTGGCACTTCTCAAAAGAGCGGGAGCAGTCATCGATATCCAACATGCTAAACAATCAGGCTTAACCATGCGAACAATCGAAATGCTTGGTGCGAACAAGCGAATGATTACGACCAATCAGAAAGTTCGTCACTATGATTTCTATCACGAGGATAACATTCAAATCATTGATCGTGAAGCACCTCAAGTTGATGCTGACTTTTTCAAAGCAGATAAGTACGAGATTGATGCCGAGATTAAAGAGAGATATCATGTGGATTATTTTGTCCGAGAATTATTGGGACTAGCCAGTGAGAAGCATCAATATTATTCAAAGCAGATTCCCGAGCCCGGACAATCTAATTAGCATTTTTTAAACGAAAGAATTGAAAAGAGAGGTGCTGCATCATGAATATTTCAGTTGCCATGGCGACCTATAATGGGGAAAGATACATTTCTGAGCAAATTGATAGTATTCTGGTTCAGTTGTCTAAAGAGGATGAACTGATTATTTCTGATGATCATTCAAAAGACCGGACGATCGAGATTATTCGTTCATACATGGAACGCGATCGAAGGGTTAAACTATACCCTAATGAGAATAAAAATGGCGTTTTAGGCAATTTTGAAAACGCGATTAGCAAATGTAATAAAGAATTAATTTTTCTTTGTGACCAAGATGATATCTGGCTTGAAAATAAGGTGGAAGTTGTTAAAAAACACTTTACGAATGATCCAGAATTATTGGTCGTGCTATCAGATTTAATGGTAGTTGATGAGAACTTAGAGGTAATTTCAAGTTCTTTATTTGAAGATCTTCATAGCAAAAAAGGAATCGTCAGGAATGTTGTCAAAAACTGCTACATTGGTTGTGCAATGACATTTAGAGCAGATTTCAGAGAGAAAGCACTTCCATTCCCAAATATCCCAATGCATGATATGTGGATTGGCATTCTGGCAGAATGTGTCGGTCATGTAAAGTTAATTAATGATAAATTAATTTATTATAGAAGGCATTCAGAGAATGTCACGCCTTTAAAAAGTAAATCGAGTGTACTACAGATGATTAAATGGAGAGTTCAGATGATCACGGCATTGACGAAAAGAGTCATCTTCAAAAAGTAGCTTCTGCTCTTGCCAGCAGATAGTGCACTTATTCTTACAATAATGCATTGTGCTTTTTAGTTGTTTGAGGGGGAAAGTCAACTTGCTTTTATCAGATAGTCTGTCAACTAGAGAAAATAATTTTGATATAATTCGATTTTTCGCAGCAACATTAGTGATGGTTACTCATGCTTGCTTCCTTGCGAATGGTGCAGGTAGCTATGAGCCGCTGGCTCAATTGACGCACCAGAATACTTTTGGAGGGCTTGCGGTCAATATCTTTTTTGTGATCAGTGGTTTTTTAATCACGATGAGCTTCTTGCGAGCAAAGAATATCTGGCAATACCTTAAAGCACGGATTTTGCGCATCTTTCCTGCACTGATCTTTGTTGTTTTCTTTACTGTATTTGTTGTGGGACCAGTGGCAACTAGCTTTTCATTGCATGATTACTTTACGAGCCAGGGGACTTATCGATATCTAGCGAATATCACCTTGTATTATACTTTCTTTGATTTGCCAGGCGTGTTTGTTGGGAATATATACCCCTACGCAGTCAATGGTTCATTATGGACACTTTGGTATGAATTTGTGATGTATTTAATCATCGCAGGGCTAGGTGTTATGAAACTACTTAATCAAAAGGTTGTTCCAATTCTTTTGTTTGTTCTACTACTTGTTCTCTCTTTTATCGACTACAGTGGTAGTCATTGGATTACAAACATTCAATTTATTCGACTAGCACTCTATTTTTGTGCCGGCACATGTTTTTATATTTACCGAGAAAAAATTGTGCTTTCTCATCTTTATGCAGTTGTAACAAGCATTTTGCTAGTAGTGGGAACCCATTACGGTTACATGGATGAAAGTTTTGCTGTTTTCGGTGCTTACCTCATTTTTTATCTCAGTTTAGGTCCTGTTCCGAAATTCTCTAACTTTGCGAAATATGGTGATTTTTCATATGGCATTTACATTACCTCTTTTCCAATTCAGCAACTAGTGGTAATGCTATTTCACAATGAAATCACGGCAGTGCAAAATTTCGCGGTTGCTTTTCCAATTACACTGGTTTGCTCGTTTATTTCATGGCACCTGATTGAAAAGAATGCTTTGAAATTGAAGAAATATAAACTATCTGATTTATTCTCTCGAAAAAAACAACTTCGAGGCACTTAACGTCAGGTGAGCTGATATACATAAACCCTCTTAGACTTGATGAGCAAGTGATTAAGAGGGTTTCTTTTGTTTTTAAAACAATAGCGAAATAGAAAGTTAGAAAATTGGAGTGGTGCTACCGCTTTTTTAAATTTTAAATACCAGAGCAGATCATTTTGAAGTGACCCGTTCTTTCCTTATACTAAAATTCAATAGGGATTCCTTAAGCAATTTGTTGTAATGAGCTAGAAAGCTGTTTAAGGATTTCATGGCACTTGTCGATAAGTAACTTTGGAAATATTTCCTCATCGCCATATGCGATGCCATGAGGATAATAATGGCGCCCGAGTAGGGGAATTAGCAATTTGATTTCAGCGCGAGACCCACCAATGTCACCAGTATGGCAGGTGCCCCGCAATCGTAAATAGTAGGTTACATTTTCAACAACAAATTTGCGATCAAAAGTAATTCGCTGATAATCCCAGTGTTCGTCACGGGTTAAGTAATAACTATCCATCACTTCTTCTAATCGTTTTAGATCGATGATCATGCCTTCAATACCAGTTTGCTCGAATTTCACAGAAATAGCCTCCAGTCTGCTTGTAAACAGTTGTACCTTTTCATAGTAATAGTAATGGATAGGTATCTGATAAGCAATTAATAAACACTAGGAAGTGGTGTATGATGAGACGATTTCTTCAGAAGCTGATTTTACTAACCGTTGTATTGATTTCGTTCAAAATATTGCAAACAACACTATGGGAGGAGCCTGCAATGAAACAGGCTCCAGCGAGGCCTCAGCATGAGTTAACCAGCGAGGCTTCGTCAGATAAGCCTAAAGAATCTTCTCTCAGTTCTTGGATGGGAAAGGACGCACAGGATCTGAAAGCAAGATACGGGGAACCAGTACGGATTGATCAAACGGAGTACCATCTTGCCTGGTGGGTTTACAATCAAGATTTAACAGACTATAAGCAATTTGCGATTCGTGGTGGCAAAATAGTCTCTGTAGTTGGTGCTGGAGAAAAGGCAGATGTCGCACCATATCAAATCGGTAAACAAGTTGGTGAATATCATTCGCTAATTGAGTTCAAGGTCAACTACGAATTTCAATTAAACGGTGAAAACTACAAAGTGAAGCCGAACGAAGCAGACTTTAGCACACAGCCCTTGGTTCAAGTTGGAGATCATTTAGCTGTAGTCTATATTGATAAAATTTCCGGCGTCATTTCAGCAGTTCGATTTATTGATCAGCAAACACTATTAGATTTAAAATTATTTCCATTTACTTATACGGGTCAATTACCGAAAGAAGCTAAGATCACAGAAGCACGGAGAACTGCAATCCAGCGTGGATATGAACTACAAGTCATTGATCTGTCAAATGCGATTCGTATTCAAAAGCGTCTGGAACCACTGTCAGAAAGAGCAGATATCTCTGAAGTTTCTCGGTTGCATAGCCAAGATATGTTTGACAATCACTATTTTTCACATGTTTCCCCGGATTATAAGACACTTGGAGACCGAATGTCTGCAGGACACGTCAAATTTCGTGAAGCTGCTGAGAATATTGCGATGGGGTATACTGATTCCTTAGCCGCTGTTGAAGGTTGGTTAAATAGCCCTAAGCACCGTGAGGCACTACTTAACGCTGATTATGAATTTATCGGAAGTGGCATTGAAGGAAAATATTATACGCAGAATTTTATCAAAAAATAGGGCGTGGGCGATTCTCACTAAAAGTAAGCACCATAATATTTTCTGCTCATAATTTAATTTATAATAAAAAATTTATGGGTGGTGTTTAATTTGAGTGAAAATCTACACCCGTCAGTATCTTCGTTTAAAAAATTTGCTCAAAGTAATCCAGCGATTGTGCAAGAGGTGCGATCAGGTAAGCGAACATGGCAGGAGTTATATGAGGATTGGCATGTTCTCGGTGAGGGGCACGAGTCGTGGCAAGAAGTGACTGAGGGAGCGCCAGTAGTCAAAGCAACTGAAGAGAGTACAGAGGAGAAAAGTGATTTTCTCAATCAAGTATTAGGTTATCTGAAAAAGATGGATATGAATCAAGTGCAATCCCAAATGAATAACCTCAGTTCTGCATTGGCAACTGTGCAAGGACTAGTAGGACAATTTCAATCTGGTTCAAATAAGAATAGCACAGGTGGATCATCGCGAGAACAATCACGTCCACATCCATTCTCTTTCCGAAAAGATTAGTCCTCTGGTGGGGGATGTGTTTTAGAATTCCTGCCACGAAAATTTTTGCGATATGAAGTAACCGGCAACCGAAATCTACGCTGAGCAAATGGAGGGAGTCATGTTGCGTCAGGACATCTATTCTTATATCGAAGCAGACAAAGATTTATTGAATTACCTGCGATTAAACCCCATTTGGTATCGAAAACTAATGAGGCAACCTCAACTCATTTCTGATTTTCAGACGGAGAGTAAGTTTTTTTTTCGAAAATCAATACCAGATAGAGTTAATCAATTTTCAAACGGTGTTCAAGCCGCCTCAATGATGCTGTCTATGTTCCGTGGCTCGGCGTGAAGATCCGCCGGTGAAGGCCACGTTTATTTATTTTTGTAGATATTTGAAGCTATAATTCGATCTAGGATAGGCAACAATAGAAAGGCGCCCTTTACAGTTCAAATCATGCCTTTAGTAAAAGTTGTAGATGTGGTAAAATAGCGCAGAGGTGACAGCTGTGTATACATCTTCTGAAATTGTTTCAATATTAGATCAAGCAGAATTAATTGCAAAAGGTATCATCGAGTCTGATATAGGCCGCTGTTACTTTACACGCTTAGATAGATTACAAAAAGACGAACATGCCCAACAATTAGTTGAAGCTTTTAATCGGCAGAAAAAAGTTTTTGCCGAAGTGAATCAGTACGGAAAATATCACCCTGATCGCAAGGATGAATCGGAAAAGTTATACATGGCTTTGCAGGAAATGGAGCTATGTAGTGTGGTTACTGAATTTAAATTGGCAGAAAAAGCGTTAGAGGAATTACTCCAAGAACTGAGCGAAATTATTGGACAAACCGTCAAACGAGACATGAACAAGGGCTCAGTTTGTTTTAAAGGGATCAATGTAGCAGAGTGCTCGATTTCCAGGGGAAAGCGCTGATAGTATTCAACCTGCTTAATTTATGCTACAATTTGATTAATCAAGTCAATTCAATCGAGGTAAATCATGTTTGTTGAAAGACAAGGACTCATCGTATGGCTCCACTCATTGAAAAATATCAAATCACTCCATCGGTATGGTAACGTCCATTATATTTCGAGACGACTACGCTATGCGGTTATTTATTGTGATGTTGAAAAAGCCGAGAAAGTGGCAGCTGACCTTGAGAAGATCTCTTCCGTAAAAAAAGTGGAACCATCTTATCGCCACGAAATCAAACTTGTTTATGAGGGGAAAAAGATGGAAAGCGAAATGAGAGAAGAAGTATTGCCCTAAAAGGCTAATTAATGGTTTTGAATAGAAATTCTAATGGAATTCATTTTATTAAAGACCTAGATGATGCTTTTTGAATCTGGTCATGTCGTACTGCATCAGTCGTTAGCACTGATGTTTTTTTGTATAGAAAATTGAATCAAGAATTGTTTTGAATTTAAATCTTTAAGAAGATAAATAAATTTTGGAGTGATCTTGATAGGTAGTAACCTTCTGGGCTTGATACCGAATATTGAAATCCGGTATCAAACAGAAGGAAAAAGGGAGAGGAGAAACATGATAAAGCTATTGGGGAGAATAGCTCTATCTGCTCACACAACAACACGAATGCTGTTGTAAAATCATTATGGTCAGATTTGCCGCGAATATACACCGAAAGCAAAAATATTTTTAGCGACATCATGAGAGGCCAACATGATTAATCCGATGAGGGTTTTCTTCTCAGTACAAAAATTTAGTTTTTTCTTTGGTGGTTTTATTTACACGATCGGTCTATGGAGGGCATGTACTGTAATGATAACTGGGCTAGATAAGAGAGCTCTGTGGAAAAAAGCTCAAATTAGAGTCATTTGGCAATTGCTGAAACAAGTATGGTATGCTACAGTATTTTTGTTATATAAGAATGCAGGCTAGGGTCTGTAGGGAAGCCATTGGGGGAATAGACATGAGAGTTATTTCAGGATCGTGCAAGGGAATGCGACTCCGTGCGGTCAATGGACTGACAACAAGACCGACAACTGATAAGGTAAAAGAATCACTATTTAATATAATCGGACCTTATTTTGATGGTGGCAATGTACTCGATTTATTTGCAGGTAGTGGTGGGCTCGGGATTGAAGCACTTAGCCGTGGCGCAGATAGGGCATGTTTCATCGAGAAAGATGGTCAAGTATCCCAGATGTTGAAGCAAAACCTTGATTTTTGTAAGCTGGCATCTCAGGCGAAAATCATCAAAATTGATGCTGCAAGATGTGGACAAACACTTGTGAAACTGGGAATGAAGTTTGACTATGTATTCATTGACCCGCCATATAAAATGGCGCCCAAAATACCTGATTTAATAAATGAATTAGTGGCACATGCATTACTGGAAGAAGATGGATTGATCATTTGCGAACATGGTGATGATACTGAATTGCCAGAAGAAATTGGTGGACAGATCAAGCAGTTTCGTCAAGCTAAGTACGGTATCACTAGAATTTCGCTATACCAAAAAGAATCATATCTGTAATAGCTTCACTTTGAACAAGTATGGAGGAATGAACATGGGGAAAATTGCTGTTGTACCAGGAAGTTTTGATCCAATAACGAATGGGCATATGGATATTATTGAACGAGCTGCAAAGATATTTGATGAGGTGTATGTTGTTTCTCTGGATAATTTAGGAAAGAAGCCGTTGTTTACCATTGAGGAACGGACTGAATTAATCGAGAAAAGTGTTGGCCATTTAAAAAATGTGAAAGTGGATCGATTCTATGGTTTACTTGTTGATTACGCTGCCAAGGTAGATGCTGCAGTGATTGTTCGGGGGTTACGTGCAGTTTCCGACTTTGAATATGAAATGCAAATCACATCAATGAATCGTGTACTGAACGAAGAGATTGAAACATTTTTTATCATGACAAAGAATAATTATTCATTTCTTAGCTCTTCAATTGTGAAAGAAGTGGCTAAGTTCTGTGGGGATGTTTCTGAATTAGTTCCAAAACACGTCGAAGAAGCGCTGAGAGAGAAATACTGTCCAGCAAAAACGTGAATAACAATTAAATAGATAAACAAAAGAGCTTGTGCTGCAGTCATCTGATTTGCACAAGCTCGTTTGTCTATGTCGATTTTAGGCAACGTGTGCACAGTCAATTATTTCTGCCGAGACTCCTATAGAGATAAATCCCCCAGTAAAGCACAAGTGTCGCTAAGGTGAGTTGTGGGCCGATTGGCAGTATAAAATTCTCCACTGACGGGAACTTAAGTGGACGGAAGACGTCATTGACCCAAGCTGATTGTTTAAATAAAGCAACTGTGAGAACCACGGCAATCAAGGCGTGTGCAAGTTTGGCAAGAAAAAAAGGACGATAACGGATATCGCTTGTGGCAAAGATACTAGCTACCTGTGCATGGACTGAAAGTCCACCAAAGCCAAGAATAAAGGCAACTGCCATCATCGCGAATAGTAGCGGTGCGTTGGCCGTGCTCGTCAATTGCATGCCTAATGTGATTTCAAAAAATCCGGCAATAAGTGGGCTAGATAGCGTCGGTAAAATAATTTGATCAATTAAATGAGAAAGAAACGGTACAATCCCCACTATAAACAAAACTTTATTCAGCACAGAGAAGGCGATAATGAATCCGCCAATCATTAAAAGTGTTTGGACGGATGAAGAAATGGCATCGCCAAAAATCTTACCAAACGGCCGCTTTTCACTTACCCTTGTTTTGTGCATCGCTAGAATGGCTGTCCTAAATGTCCCGTATTGTCTGTGTGGAAGAGCAGACATATCCTTCCCCCGGTAAAAACGCATTAGAAACCCAACAATGAGATTAGCCCCATAATGGGCAAGTGCAATAATCAGTCCAAGCTTTGGTTCATGGAAGAAGCCAACGGCGACAGCACCAAAAATGAAAAGTGGATTTGCGGTGTTCGTGAATGCAGCTAACCGCTCTGCCTCGGTACGCGTTAGCAATTGTTCCTTTCTTAGTTGTGCTGTCATCTTGGCGCCAGCCGGAAAACCGGAAACCATACCGAGCGCAAGAACAAAACCACCAACACCAGGTACTTTGAAAAGTGGTCTCATAATCGGTTCACATAATGTGCCAATTAATGCAACAACACCAAAGCTAATCATGAGTTCACTAAGTATTAAGAATGGTAACAGGGATGGAAAAACAACGCCCCACCAAATGTTAAGACCACGAATCGAAGCCGTGAGAATGACTTTGGGGCTAGCAATAATAACTGCAACAAGTAGCAACAGTACTGCTGCAATGAGAAGCGTCTTTAGATATGTTTTTTTCATGATATTCTCCATGTCAACTGACTTTCATTTGCATATAATGGGGTAAAACCTATTCAACTCCTATCGTATTTGCATTTGTGGCTGATTAGAACAAGCTATGAAGACTATTTATATCAAGCGTGAAATGGTGTTGTAAAGGTGACGAAGAGCGAAGGGAATTTAGCAATCACAATCATAATTTGAGGGTGATGAAATGGAACCGAAGATCGGCTTGGCACTAAGTTCAGGGAGTGCAAGAGGGTTTGCGCATGCAGGTGTGATAAAGGCGTTGACAGATGCCAACATTCCAATCGATATGGTTGCGGGCAGTAGCATGGGAGCTCTTGTTGCCGGCTGCTACGCAGCTAGTCTAGATGTTGATCACCTAATTAAATTTGCAGTGTTATTTAATCGCAACCGCTATTTGGATGTTGTTTTTTCGCGTAAAGGTTTTATTAAGGGTGATAGGGTACAACAATTAATGCAGTTATTAACGCATGGGAAAAATATTGAAGAGTTGAAAAAGCCGATTGCCATTGTTGCGACTGATTTGGTTAAGGGGGAAAAAGTTGTCTTTCGAACTGGCAATACGGCGAAAGCGATTAGGGCAAGTATTTCTGTCCCAGGTATATTTGTCCCTGTGGAAAGGGAAAAACAATTACTAGTTGATGGTGGTGCAATTGATTGGCTCCCAGTGCCAGAAGTACGTGCAATGGGCGCAGATATTGTTATTGCCAGTGATGTGGCTCATTGGAACCACAAATCTGAAATTGCTTCGATTTTCGATGTGATATCACGCAGCTTAGAAATTATTCAAGAAAACGCCAAACAATTTCACTTAAGGAACGTTGACGTTTTTATCCAGCCGAATCTTTCAAAATTTAGCGCTTCGGCATTTACAAACATTCAAGAAATGATTACCATGGGAGAGGTAGAAACTAAAAAATATCTGCCCAAGATTAGACAGGTAATTGCGGAATGGAAGGAGAAAAATATTGAGTCCGAAGAGAAAAATAACTTATAGTGTGATCATTATACTGGTCATTTTGTACTTCATCCCGCTGCCGTATTATGTGATGATGCCAGGGAGTGCTGAACCGCTTGAACCATTTGTAGAGGTAGACGGTGGATATGACGAGTCAGGGTCATTATCGCTTGTCACAGTTCTAGTTGGTAAAGCGAACATCTACAGTTTAGCTGGTGCAGCGCTCCGGCCGTATGACGAAATAACCAAAAAAGATGAGTTGCTGGTGCAGGGTGAAAGCGACAAAGAATACGATCAACGCCAGCAAAAGGAAATGGACAACGCTCAAGATGCAGCGATTATTACTGCCTATACGAAAGCGGGCAAGCCTGTTGAAGTTGTCTATAACGGCGTCTATGTTCAAAGTGTAGCCGAAGGAGAAGCGGCTGATGGTATTCTGAAACCAGGTGATTTAATCATCGAAGCAGATGGACAAGCTTTAACAGAAGAAAATCAATTTATCGACCTTATGGAAACGAAAAAAGAAGGCGATACAGTTGATCTAAAATACATGCGTGGTGATGAGACAAAAGAAGCAACAATTGAAGTAGGGATGATTGAAGCTAGTGATAAAAAAGAGAAGCCTGGCATCGGAATTGCCTACTCGCATGATCGCAAAGTTGAGACAACGCCAGAAGTGAAAATTGATGCCGATGAGATCGGTGGACCATCAGCGGGACTGATGTTCTCACTTGAAATATACAACCAACTCACAGAAGAGGATATCACGAAGGGGCATAAAATCGCTGGAACGGGTACAATTGACGAAAAAGGAAATGTTGGTCCTATTGGCGGTATTGATAAAAAGGTCGTAGCGGCTGATAATGCAGGAGCAGAAATATTCTTTGCGCCAACGACCAGCGATGATAACTACAAATTAGCAAAGAAAACAGCAGAGGATATCGGTACAGATATGGAAATTGTACCTGTAGACTCGTTTGATGACGCGCTAGCATATTTAGAAAAAATGGAGTAATTGCGTGCAGGAGGCATTCTGAATGGAGATCGAAACTGAAAGACTATTGCTAATGCCGTTAACAGTCGTGCAGTTAGCGCTTCTCATTTTTGATCGCAGCAAGCTTGAAAATGAGCTCTGTTGTCAATACGAAGGAGAACAAGTTGAAGGAGAGTTTCTGAAAATCCTCAAGAAACAAGTGGCAGTTGCAACTTATTTTAAAACGATCCATCCAGATGAGTATCCGTTCTATACAATTTGGGTGCTCTTGTGTAA
Organism: Caryophanales bacterium; assembly: GCA_031554185.1. Lineage (GTDB taxonomy): Bacteria > Bacillota > Bacilli > JARBTR01 > JARBTR01 > JAVBKE01. The sequence continues at coordinate 2,599 of JAVBKE010000185.1, read as the reverse complement.
GAAGGGCAGACGAATCATCGGCACTGCAAGCTTTAAGGATCGCCCAAATAAGGCTGGTGAAGTGGAAATTGGGTATGGGCTTGCCGATGCACATCAAGGGTTTGGCTATATGACGGAAGCAGTAGTTGGCATGTGCGATTGGGCATTCACGCAAGAAGAGATTCACGTTGTCACGGCTGAAACAGATAAGGAAAATCTCGCTTCACAACGAGTGTTAACAAGAAGTGGATTTTTGAAATGCGAGGTGGAGAATACAGAAACACTTTGGTGGCAGTTGAAAAAATAGAATTTCTGTATGAAAAAGCAAACAGTGAACAATTTTAGTTCGCTGCTTGCTTTTTAATTTCAGACAAGTTATTTTGCACAAATAAAAATCAATCTTGTAAATTCAAATAGCATGTTGCCATTCTGCTAAAGCTGGCAGTAGCGGTTTGTGTATGTTTGCAGACTTCCACTTCGAATCTCTGCTAATCCGCACTCAACTCCAGCTGCTCTAAATCATTATCGGTGCCGCAAATTCAGATTTAAGCGCCAGTGATTGCAACTTGTTGGAGAAAATACTGTAATACACCTGATTGAATCGGAGATTCTCCTGAAAACAATCGCTTTTCCCATCTGAAGCTTTTGAAATCATCGGATAGAGAAACTGCCTTTTATTCCTCTGTAAATAGTCCCTACCAATCTGCGTAGCACCCAGTAGGCGGAGATAGGTAGGTGACTGGTGCTTTACCATCATCTCAGCTTCCATATTTAATAATAGATAGGTCGATAGACGCCCTAACCTTGCCCAAGAATAGCGTTTCGTTTTCACCTGCTCTATAAACGTTGTGAAACTAGTGGCAGTGCGTACGGTATGTAGGAAGCGATGCTCAATACCTTCCCTCATTTCATACATACGCGCCAATTGTTTAGGTGATGATGACTGCAGTTTATACTGTAGAAGCGGCCAATAGGCCTCCCAATGATGTAAGGCGCCATAGATGCCTAAATAAGTGCAGATTGCTTCATTCATCACTGCCGGTGCATAAGTCGTCAATTCATCGCCATGTTCAAAAATTGACTTACGAATACTTGTTGCACTGGCAAATCCGGATTCTGCCTGTACTGCATGGTAAGCCGCACCCTTTCGCGTAATTGTGAGTGGCTCTATAGCAAACTGGTGCTTTAGAATCGAAGCAACATAGTGGTAGCCCAAATTATTATTAGGGCTGGACAGATCGAGGCGAGCGCTTGTATACGCGTTCAGCTGCATTTGATTACTAATCAAACGCATTGCGTTCCCAGCGGCGCTAGGATAGCTTATGCCGGTCGTCATCTGCTCACGTACAAGCTGGTCATATGCATCCTTGTTTGTTGCGACAGCATTAGCTATCATCGCAAACTGCTCTATTTCACCAGACTCGCTGCCGAAAACCAATGACTCACAGCCGATTGCATGTAAAATCTGTACAGCAGCGTCTGCAAATAAATCAGCACGTTGGACAGATAATGTAGGTGGTAACTCAATGACAATATCAACGCCAGATTGCAAGGCAACACGTGCTCGTGCCCATTTATCAACAATTGCCATTTCACCGCGTTGCAAGAAATTGCCGCTCATAACAGCAATCACAACATCAGCATCTGCTAATTGCTTAGCAGATTGCAAGTGATATAGATGCCCATTGTGAAAAGGATTATACTCAACAACAAGTCCAACAGCTTTCATATATTCTACACCGCGCTTTCTTAAAAGTAATCTAAATTCAAGCTGACAAGGCCAGTAAACCATCCATCTGCCAAAGGATTAATAACAACAAGTGCCAGAGCTATCTTTGTCAATTTAAACAAACATTACTCAAAATTGTACTGTATCGAAAAAAGTTTGACAAATGCGCTACAAAAATATATAATTTCATTTGTTGCCTAAGAGGTGATTTATTTGAAATGGACGATACCGCAACTACAAAAATTCAGAGAAAAAGGGTTAAAACTAAACGAAGTTTGTGACTTCTCATCTTTGAAAGAATTAGATTCAGAAGTGCTGGCAGTTTCGCCAGTTACAATCAGTGGACACGCTGAAATTGAAGTGGCAAGAGTTGTTTTTCATTTGGTGATCGAATGTGAACTGACCTTACCATGTGCACGATCACTTGTTCCAGTGGCTTATCCCATCTACGTGGAAACTTCAGAAGTTTTTTCTTTTGATCAAACGGATGATTCAGATGGTGTGACACATGTGCAGCAAGGTGAAGGGATTGACCTATATCCTGTCATTGAAGAGATTATCCTTTTGGAGATTCCGATTCAGGTTTTTGCGCCAGAAGAAGATCAAGCAAAAGGGGCACCGTTTTCAGGACAAGGTTGGGAGCTTGTTTTAGATGAAAACAAGAAACAAAAAGTTGATCCTAGGCTCGCTAAATTAGCTGAGTTATTAGATAATAATCAAGATTAATGTTAACGATGAGTTTACACATAGGGAGGTGTATCAAATGGCAGTACCTCAAAGAAGAACTTCTAAAACTAGAAAGAGAATGCGTCGTACCCATTTTAAACTAACAGTACCTGGAATGGTTCCTTGTAGTCAATGTGGCGAGATGAAGATGTTACACCGTGTATG